>NZ_AWUR01000043.1:0-3021 GCF_000468835.1 Acidaminococcus sp. BV3L6
GAGGATTTGAGTGCATATGCCTATTTTTTTATTGAAAAAAAGTAGGCGCTGAGAGGACACGCATCTGGACGGTCACTTTAGCGCCCCAAAATAAATTATAGAACCAAAAAATCTGGGAAGAAAAGTTTCCTCCCAGATTGATCTTTCGCACTTTATTATTTCTTGTTTTTCGCCTGCTGTGCAGCCTGAGCCTGCTGGATTTCCTTTTGGATATCAGCGGGCATGATAACAAGACCGTTCATCATGGGGTTGCGGCCTTTCGTATCAAAAATCACAACGACACGGGCATTCGGGGATTTATTGGCCTTACCAACATAAACGAGCTCATCGGCATTGTCAAAACGACGGAGCTGATACAGCTTCAAATCAGAAATTTTGCCAATCTGGTCTTCTACATTCTTTTTCGTGGTTTTAAGCGCAGCGGCCGTGAAGTTCTTCTTCAGTTCCGGCGTAAAATAGGTTTCAACCGTTGCCAGGTCTGTGTTTGACGTGAGTACCTTCATTACAGCGTCAACGGCCTGTTCCTCCGTTTTAAGGGCGTCACTGGCAGGACTTGCAAGGCCGAGGCTGGACAGACCAAGACTCATAACCATAACAAGTAAAGCAATCAATTTTTTCATGTTTGTCATCCTTTCATTACAAGATTGTAGCTTCCTTCATTATACACGATTGCGATAATTTTTGCTAATTACAGTGAATCTTTTTCAATCCGTTTCATCGCTTCAATCGTTCCTTCACGACTGCCAAACGCGGTCAGACGAAGGTATCCTTCACCCATGCTGCCAAAACCAGAACCAGGGGTTCCAACGATAGCAAGCTTGTTCAGGAGATAATCAAAATAGTCCCAGCTTTTCATTCCCTTCGGGCACTGCATCCAAACATAAGGGGAATGAACACCGCCAAAATAGGTATAGCCCTTCTTATCAAAGGTGCGCATCATGATGCGGGCATTTTCCCGATAATAGTCCAGCATATCACCGCACTGCTTCTCGCCTAGGACGGACATGGCGGCTTCAGCGCCGCGCTGCACAAAATAGTTGACCCCATTGAATTTTGTCGTCTGACGGCGGAGCCACATCGTATTGAGGTGGAGTTCTTTCCCATCAGGTGTCCGGCGAACCAGTTCCTGAGGCACAACCGTATAGCCACACCGGGTTCCGGTGAAACCAGCCGTCTTGGAGAAAGAGCAAAACTCAATGGCACATTCACGGGCACCGGGAATGGCAAAGATGCTGCGGGGAATGGAAGGATCCGTAATGAAAGCCTCATAAGCCGCATCATAAAGGATGATGGCGTCATTCTTCCGTGCATAAGCGACCCATTTCTCCAGCTGTTCCCGCGTATAAACAGCTCCCGTCGGATTGTTGGGTGAGCACAGATAGATGATATCTGCTTTCACACTGTCATCAGGCATGGGCAGGAAATGATTTTGCGGGGTTCCATTCATATAAAGGATCTTGCGACCGCGCATTACGTTCGTATCCGCATAAACCGGATAAACAGGATTAGGGACGAGAACAACATTTGTATCTTCAAAAAGATCCGTGATATTGCCACAGTCACTTTTGGCCCCATCACTGATAAAAATATCCTTCGTATCCAGCTTCACACCATGACGGGCATAATACTTTTGAATGGCTTCATGCAGGAACTCATAACCTTGTTCCGGGCCATAGCCGCGAAATGTTTCCTTATGCCCTAATTCCTCAACCGCCTTTTTCATCGCGTCAACTACGCACGGTGCCAACGGCAGGGTGACATCACCAATTCCCATCTTGATGATTTTCTTTTCCGGATGAGCCGCTGTAAAAGCAGCAACACGCTTTGCAATATCCGTAAAGAGATAGCTATCCTGAAGCTTTGCATAATTTCCATTTACAATTGCCATAGATAATAATTCCCCCTCAACATCCACTAAATTGGGTTATATGATGAAAAATAAGCTTTCCTCATTGTAGTGTAAAACTATGACCTTGTCAATGAAGTTGTACATCTTTTAAGGAAAAATCCTCATTAAATTTACAATATGTTCATTTTAAGATGTTATCAGGAATCTCCATCTCTCCTTCATACACAGTGACAGCCGGTCCCTTCATCATCATATGGCCATCGCTGCGGTAATTGAGCTGCAGGGGCCCGCCGACAGCTTCAACGGTAAGGAATTGGTCACGGCGTCCGGCTTTGCCCAAGGTAATGGCCGTATAGGCAACAGCGCAGGCTCCGGTTCCACAGGCAAGGGTCTCCCCACTGCCGCGTTCCCAAACACGGAACTTGACATGGTTATCATCCACGATTTCAACGAATTCCACATTGACCCGTTCCGGGAAATAAGAAGAGTGCTCAATGACGCGGCCCACTTTCTCAACGGGAGCGGTGGCAACGTCCTCAACAAAAGTCACAAAATGAGGATTTCCCATGGAAACACCGGTTCCGCGAAGCGATAGGGGCGCCCCATCAACGGTGACCGTTATGGTTTCATCAAGACATATGCTTTTCTCCCACGTCATGGGAATGGAAGAAGGATCCGTAATGGGAACGCCCATATCAACAGTGGCGGATACAACCTTGCCATCCGCTACGTCCATGGCGATGGTCTTAATGCCGCTCAGCGTCTCCAAAGTGATCGGATTTTTCTGGGTAAGCCCTTTATCATAAACAAATTTTGCAATGCAGCGCGAACCGTTGCCGCACATCATGCCCTCTGATGCATCAGCATTGAACATGCGCATGCGAAAATCAGCCTTGTCAGACGGGCAGATACAAATCAGTCCATCAGATCCAACGGAAAGATGCCGTGGACTAACGTATGCTGAGATCTTACCGGGCTCAGGAATCATCCCGTCCATACAATTGACATAAAGATAGTCGTTACCGCAGCCCTGCATCTTGGTAAATTTCAGTTTCATAGGAACCCCCTCAACATAATAAATCGTATAGGAACAGCTCAAAAGCAATTTCATTATAAAAGAATTAAAAAAAGGGGTCAACCGAAGATGGTTCCCACTTTAAAAGCAAAAAAAA
>NZ_AWUR01000044.1:0-65894 GCF_000468835.1 Acidaminococcus sp. BV3L6
CCAATGGATTCACAGAAGGCTGTAACAACCTGATTAAGACGGTTAAGAGAGTTGCATTTGGAATGCGTGATTTCAACAGATTTAGGAACCGGATTCTCTATGTGAATTGGCAAAAAAGGAACTCGGCAAATGCCTTGCCGAGTTCCTAAAAGGCGATTTAGTTGTGGGGCACCCCAACATTTGACAAAGAACCTATAAAACTCCCTGCCGCCATCGCAGCAGGGAGTTTCGGGTCGTATCGCTTAGATCTTGTTCTTGCAGTCGCCCGTTTCCATGTATTCCTTCAGGTTTTCATAGGTCGTTTCAACCATGTTCTTGACAGCTTCGTCAGTGAAGGAACCCAGATGCGGGGAAAGCAGGACTTTCGGGTACAGGTCGATGAGTTTTTGGAATATAGCATTCGGGGCCTTACCGCCTTCAAAGTCCTTACCGAACAGATCGGCTTCGCCGTCCAGCGTATCAGCAGCAAAACCACCGAGCTTACCGCTTTCTATGGCTTCGATGACAGCTTCCGTGTCAACGAGCTGGCCGCGGGCAGCGTTAACAAGGATGGCGCCGTCTTTCATCTTGCTGATGAATTCACGGGTAACCACCTTGCCGTTTTCTTTGATGTACGGGCAGTGCAGGGAGATGACGTCGGACACTTTCAGCAGTTCGTCCATTTCAACCTGCGTAGCATAGTCATCGATGCCTTTGATCTGGAAGACATCCTGACCGACAACTTTGGCACCCATACCGTGGAAGATCTGGGCGCAGACGCGGCCGATACGGCCAAGGCCGATTACGCCAACGGTGCAGTTGCGGATTTCCTTGGAGAACATATGCTTATCAACAACGAAGTTGCCTTTGTGAGCTTCGCTCGTCGTGTATGCCAGATGTCTCAGGAGCATCATGGCATGGGTAACAGCCAGTTCGGCAATGGCGTTCGGAGAATAACCGGGAACAAATGCCATCTTGAAGCCCAGTTCCTTGGCATAGGGAATATCGATATGGTCCTTACCAACCGTTCTGGTCAGTACATACTGAACACCGAGTTTCTTGTAGATATCGAGATTCTGTTTGTTGGCAAAGCAGTTACCACGCAGGATAACAGCATCAAAACCTTTTGCCATTTCAGCCGTTTCCGGAGTATTCAGGTAATCGGGGACACATTTGATGTCATACCCAAAAGCCTTATTGCTGCTCTCAAAAATCGGTTCTTCAACGTCTCTGACGCCATAACACAAAACCTTCATGACAATACCTCCTAATTAAAGTAGCCCTTTGTTTGGGGTGATGCACAGCACCACACCCGTCTCCCCTATTCTAACATAAAAATCTGTATTTTCCTATATATTTTGTATTTTGTATACACTTTAATTTTCATAAAGGCCTAAAAATAAAGAGGGACGCCGCATGCGCCCCCCCTCTTTCATTATTTTTCAGCTTTCCAAAGTCCATGCAGGTTGCAGTAAGCATAAGCAGCAACGACATCATCACTGGGAGCCAGTGCAAAAACCGCGACAGGATCAGCCCCTGGTTTCAGTTCCTTTCTCTGATTGCCTTCCTTGGTTTCCAGGGAAATCCATTCGATATAGTGTTCATCAAGCATGGGATGGGTAACGGAACCAACCTTGACCGTCACGAGGTTTTCCTTGACTTCAATGACGGGAACGTGTTTTTCTTGGGCTGCATCAACGGTATTCGGAACGATTTCCTGCATCTTTTCGCCGCAGCAAATGACAGGGACACCCGTTTCCTTTACAACAGCGATGATTTTACCACAATGACTGCATCTGTAGAATTTTTGTTCCATTTTCTCGTCCTCCTTTGATTTTCACGCACAAAATACGTGGCTTCCTTGAATGTTTGGACAATCGTTGTCCTACTTCAAGTATATCATATCAAAGGGCTCCTGTACGAAAAAAGTTGTGAAAACTATGTTTCCGTATCCCTTAGCGATTACGAGACTTGAGGGCCCGGTCAATTTCTCGTTTGGCCGACCGGTCCGCCATATCGCGCCGCTTGTCATAAAGTTTTTTACCAGTTGCAAGGGCCAGTTTTACTTTCACAAGGCCATGGGAAAAATAAAGGGTCAGAGGAACCAAGGTAAAGCCTTTTTCCTTGGTCTTACCTATGAGTTTTGCAATTTCCCGTTTATGCATGAGCAGCTTGCGGTCACGCCGCGGCTCATGGTTGAAGATATTGCCATGGTCATATTCACTGATGTGAAGGTTGTATAAATATAGTTCCCCCGATTTGGTAATGGCAGCATAACTGTCCTTCAGGTTGGCCTTACCAGCACGGAGGGACTTGACTTCTGTGCCGGTAAGCACGACGCCTGTTTCAAAGGTTTCATGAATGGCGTAGTCATGGCGGGCTTTTCTATTTTCTGCGATGATTTTGACGTTTGTTTTTTCCATGCTGACTTCCCTTCTGACGTGTACCGCCTCTTTTTTTGGTCTGTGAGGCCAGTTTATTGCGGCCGCCTTTCTTTACGGTCTGTTTTTTAGGCGTCCTTTTCTTATCTGACGGAACGGTTTCCTTTCGAGCTGTGACAAAAGTTTCGAATTCGGGAAGGATAAAATCAATCTTGCGTTCTTCCACACTGACATGGAAGACCTTGATCCTTACAGGGCTGCCAAGGCGGTAGCTCTTTCCGCCATGCTCCCCGACAAGGGCAAAATGTTCCTCATCATAACGATAATAATCGTCAAGGAGACTCGAGATATGGACAAGGCCTTCAATACCGTTTTCGAGCTGGACAAACATGCCAAAGCTTGTGACGCCGGAAATCGTTCCATCAAATTCCTGTCCTACATAGGGCAGCATATACTCCGTCATCTTGAGTTCATCCGTTTCCCGTTCTGCCTCAATGGCAAGGCGTTCCCGTGTCGAGGCATGGCTTGCCATGAGGGAAAGCTTATCGTTCAAGTTTTCCTTTTCCTTCTTGGAAAGTTTCTGCCCCGTCCGCTGCTCCTTGAGGAGACGATGGACCAACAGATCTGGATAGCGCCGGATGGGAGAGGTAAAATGCGTGTAGTCCTTGGCAGCAAGGCCAAAGTGGCCCACATTTTCCGTTTGGTACACAGCCTGCTTCATGCTCCGCAGGGCGAGGGTGGAAATCATGCCTTCTTCGGGTTTTCCCTTCACCTTGCGCAGGGCCATTTGAAGAACTTTAGGCCGCATCTTGCCCTCAATCTTGAGAACGGTCCCAAACTGGGCCATGATCTTTGAAAGGCTCTGCATCCGGTCCTCATCAGGCACGTCGTGGACACGGTAAATAAAGGGATAATGATGCTTAGTCATATGGGCGGCTACGGTTTCGTTGGCAGCGAGCATAAATTCCTCGATCATCATTTCCGCAATGGTTCTGTGCCGCAGATGAACGTCGATGGGCCGTTTTTTCTCATCCAGAATAACCTTCACTTCAGGAATCTCGAACTCAATCGCACCCCGTCTCACCCGTTTTTTATGGAGGATCGTGCAAAGTTCCTCCATGGTTTCCAACATAGGCACAATATCGCTGTATTTTTCCCGCAGGGCCGTGTCACGGTCCGTGAGGATTTTTGCCACATCAGGATAGTTCATTCGATGCCGGGAGGCAATCACGCTGGGCGCAATATCATAGGAAAGGACCTTCCCTGTCTTACCGGAAATAACCATTTCACAGCTCATGGTAAGACGTTCTTCCCCTTCATTGAGGCTGCAGATGCCATTTGACAAAAGGGGCGGCAGCATGGGAAGGACGCGGTCAACCAAGTAGACGCTGGTGCCTCGGGCATAGGCCTCCCGATCAAGTTCACCGCGGGGCCGCACATAGTGACTGACATCGGCAATATAGACGCCAAGGAAGTAATCCTCGCCCCGTTTTTCGGCATAAATGGCATCGTCAAGGTCCTTGGAATCAACGCCATCGACGGTGATGATTGGCCATTTGCGCCGGTCAAGACGCCCTTTAAGATCCTTTTTAGGGATGACTTGCGGGACAAGCTGGGCGGCTTCCTTGACTTCTTTGGGAAAATCAAGGGGCAGGTCCTTATCCTTGATGATGGAGATGATATCAATGCCCACATCGCCCTTTTTGCCAAGGATTTCCGTAATGGTTCCTTCTGCTTTTTGACGTCCGTTGGGCCAGACCGTAATCTTGACGACAACCTTGTCCCCGTTGCGGGCATTCAGGAAGTCCTTGCGCCTCACATAGATATCCTGTCCAATATGGCGGTTATCAGGGGTAACAAAGCCAAAATCCCCACTGCGCGTAAAAGTCCCGACAAAACGTTCATGGGCCCGCTCCAAAATACGGATGACCTTTCCCTCACGCCTTCCCCCATAGCCATGGTCACTGACCCGTGCGATTACAAGGTCCTCGTTCATCGCACCGGATAAGTGCATCGCGGGGATGAAAAGATCACCTTCCTCCGTCTTTTCAAGGGGTACAACAAACCCATACCCTTTCTGCGTGACCTGCAGGCGCCCTGTGACAAGCCCCATGGCCCGCGGCAGGCCCAAGGTATTGAAGCGGGTCTTCACAAGAAGCCCATCCTTGATCATTAGTTCAATTTCCGTCCACAAGGCTCCCAGCCCTTTTCCTTTATACCGCAGGTCGCGGCCCAGGTCATCATAGCTGACAGGATGGGTGGCATGGGATTCCATATAAGTAAGGACATCCTGCCGAATTTTTTCGTTACTCATCTTTCTCCTTCATACATCATCTTGGCATCCGCTTCCGCCGCGACAGTTCCATCAGGGCGGATAACCTCTCCCGTCATCTCAAGGAGCAGGCCTTTACGGCGCTTCACCTTAGTCACAATCTCAATGGTTTCACCAATGAGGACGGGCGAGCGGAAACGGACTTCCAGTCGGGCCGTATAGGCCACGCGGTGTTCATACAGATAGGGATAATTCCCCATGGTTTCATCAAGCAAGGTGGAAATGAGTCCGCCGTGCATCCGCCCGTCATAGCTTTGATGACAGGGTTCGGGCGTAAAGTGTGACGAGCAGCCATTTTCATCCACTTTAAAATGCATGTGAAGGCCAATGGGATTGTTCTTCCCACAGCCAAAACACATAGGATTCGTATCATTCACATTCTTCATCGCAGGGCCTCCAGAAAACGGTCAATTTTTTGATAGACAAGTCCCCGTTCCTTATAAAGGGTCAGGACATGCTTTCCTTGGGGGAGCATCTCGATCCGCTTTAGAGGAGATGCCGCATGTTCATAGATGTACTGTGCGCTTTGCGGGCGGACGGTTCGATCCGCTTCACTTTGAATAATAAAAAGCGGAGCCGTCACGCGAGGAAGGGTGCGCTTTTTGACTGTCGACAGCAAACGCAGGAATTCGCGGACACCGGAAAGGGGCATCTCGTGATAGGCCACATCATAGCGGGCCGGAGCGTCGATATGACGAGGGCGCTTGGGAATGGATCGCGTCACTTTTTCCGCAAGCCAAAGGAAATGGGAACGCCAATCGAATAGATAGATGGGCGTTGAAATGACGATGACCCCGTCAACGGGAAAAGTCGAAGCGCAATCAAGGGCAAGAAGACCTCCCATACTCATCCCCACCAAAACAACCTTGCCGTACGTTTCCTTGAGGGCACTGGCGGCGGATTTCACGGATTGAGTCCATTTTTCATAGGTTACGCCGTCAAGGTCTTCCGGGTTCGTACCGTGACCATTTAAAAGAAGGCCCTGCACGGTATAGCCTTTATAATGCAGCCGTTCCCCCAGTTCACGCAGCTCCGACGGGGAACCCGTGTAGCCGTGAATGAGAAGAACCGCTGTATCATTGGTTCCAGGAAAGCGATAAGGCTCAGCGCCTTGGAGCATAGCCGTTTCCTCCTTACTTTATACACAAAAAAAGCATTACCCTTCATGAAGGCAATGCCATAACTGCACCATTTGATTAATGCCATCCCCCACCCTCACTGCAGGCGGGCAATTACAATGTTAAGGACAGCAAAAATAAGGCCAAAGACAACCGTAATGCGGCTCAGAGCCTCATCCATATCGGTCGGTTTGCCGCTGAACATGGACTCACCGCCGCCAAGCCCAGCAAAACCGGAGCTCTTACCGGACTGGAGCAGGACGGACGCAATCAGGATGACACTGACGACGATATCTACAACCATTAAAACCGTTAACACTGGTATTTCCCTCCACTCATTAGATTCTTGTATTTTAGCATAGATTGAAAGCGAGTGCAAGTAAGGACGAGGTGCCAGCAAATTTATTCCAGTCCTTATTTTTACCGTCCCTCTTTGAAAAACTTTCTTCCATTTTTTCACTTCTGCGAGGGGTATCCGCATCTTATTGGCCTTTTTCAAGAAAAAATAATTTGAGTTAACTATATTGCAAATGATTTGACAAATTATCATCACGGTGGTACATTACTCCCCGGATAGAAAAATAGGAAGATTTGGGTAAATCTTATAGGGAGAGTGCAGACACGTTTCAGAAGGTGTGTGCCGCGAGTCGCAAAGCCGCAGGGCGGCCTTGTTTCCCGAAGGGCTCAAAGGGGAGAAATTCTTCCCTTAAGGCAGAAAATTGGAATGATGAAATGATCCTTCCGAAAAGCTGCTTCCCAAAGAAACCTGTTTATCCATTTTGTTGTGGAATTTTTTTGCCGTGTTTCTTTGGGAACACGGCTTTTTTGTATGCTGCTTCCTATTTTTCGCATTGTCCGCCAGGATCTTGCTTATCATTTCATTTCCTTTTGAAACCTGTCCCCACACTCCACCAATCAGAAAGGAATGTGATTCATCTATGTACGTCTGTCACACAACAAAGGAACTTAGAAATGAGGTCAGCCGCGTCAAGAAAGAAAGAAAATCCATTGGTCTTGTGACCACCATGGGCGCTCTTCATGAAGGACACGCTTCCCTCATCAAGGCAGCCCGGGCAGAAAACGATTTCGTCATCGTCACCGTCTTTGTCAATCCTACACAGTTTGGACCGACGGAAGACTACGCTGCATATCCCAGGACTTTGGAAAGTGACTGCAAGATGGCGGAACGCGAAGGCGCCGACCTCGTCTTTGCGCCAGCCCCGGGCGAAATGTATCCCCACGAGGATATGACCTGGGTTGAGGTCACGGGTCCTATTACGAAGGTCCTTTGCGGAAGGACACGACCTATTCATTTTCGCGGCGTCGCTACGGTCTGTGCCAAGTTCTTTAACCTCACCCAATGTGACCGCGCCTACTACGGCCTCAAAGACGCTCAGCAGACCCAGGTCCTGCAGCGCATGGTTGAAGATCTCTTCATGAACGTCACCTTGCGCCTCATGCCCATTGTCCGCGAAAAAGACGGCCTTGCCAAAAGTTCCCGCAACGTCTACTTGAGCCCAGAAGAACATAAAGCCGCCCTTGTCCTTTCCCGCAGCCTCCGTCATGCAAAAGAAGCCTACGGAAAAGGCGAGCGGAGCAAGAAAGCCCTCGTTGACCTTGTGATGAAAGAAATCAAGGAAGAACCCATGAGCGACATCGACTACGTTGAAATGTATGGCATGCCCGGCCTCTTTGAAGTGGAAGAAACGCTCCATACGCCCGTCCTCCTTGCGGTTGCCGTCCGCTTTGGCACAACGCGCCTCATTGATAACGTCATTTTGGGGGTGGAAGCATGATCTACACCATGATGCACGGAAAGCTCCATCGCGCCACCATTACAGAAGCAAACCTGAACTACATGGGAAGCATCACCATCGATGCCGACCTGCTTGACGCCGCAGGCATCCTTCCCGGCGAACGCGTCCAGATCTGCAACAATAATAACGGCGCCCGCATTGAACCCTATACCATTGCGGGAAAACGCGGCAGCGGTGTTGTTTGCCTTAATGGTGCAGCCGCCCGTTACGCCCAGATAGGAGACATTGTCATCATCATCGCCTATACCCAAATGGACGAAAAAGAAGCCCGCTCCTTTACGCCCAAGGTCGTCATGCTCGGCGAAGGAAATCAGCCGCTAAAAAGCCGCGGGACGGAAAAAGAACGGGAGGTGGCAGACTGATGCTCGATAAGCTCATCCGTTGGTCCACACGCTACATGGCCGTCGGCGTCATGATTGCAGGTTTTTTAGGGATTCTCTTCCCAGCGGCCATGAAACCCTACGCCCGCTTTATCCCCACCCTTTTGGGAATCATCATGTTTGGCATGGGCATGAGCCTTAAGGCCGAAGACTTTCGAAATGTCTTTCGGGATCCACGCTCTGTTGCCGTCGGGGCCATCCTGCAGTTTACCATCATGCCCCTTTTGGCCTATGTCCTTGTTACGCTCTTGGCCCTGCCTCCTGAAATTGCCATTGGTGTCGTCCTTGTGGGCTGCTGCCCTGGTGGGACTGCGTCGAACGTCATCTCCTTCATCGCTCATGCCGATGTAGCCCTTTCTGTATCCATGACCATGGTAAACACTATACTGGCCCCTTTCATCACGCCCCTTCTCATCTACCTGATTGCTGGGACGTGGATTGAAATCAGCCTTTCTTCCATGATGCTTTCCATCGTCAAGATGGTGCTCCTCCCCCTCATTTTGGGCCTTGCGAGCAACTATTTCTTTCCCCGCACTGTATCCCGTTTTTCCCGCTTCATGCCCATGTTCTCTTCCTTTGTCATTATGGTGACGGTTCTTTGCGTCGTCTCCCTTTCAGGAAGGACCATTTTGGACCACGGCCTTGTGATCCTCGTTGCCGTCATTTTGCATAACCTTGGCGGCATGGCCTTGGGCCACCTTGCAGCACGCCGCTTTGGCATGACGCCGCAAAAAGTGCGTGCCATGACCATCGAAGTAGGCATGCAGAATTCCGGTCTCGCCTCAGCCCTTGCCCTCATGTACTTTACGGCAGCTGGCGGCATTGCCGGCGCCATCTTCTCCGTGTGGCATAACGTATCCGGGTCCCTCTACGCCTCCTACTGCGTCGGAAAGGACGAGGAAATGGAAGAAAGAGAAGAGACAGTCCCTCTCCATGTAAAATCCCGCTCCTAATTCCTAGGAAATCAGCTTCATCATAGACAAAAGCCCCTCTAAAACGCATGACCTGCGCTTTGGAGGGGCTTTTTGATAGGACTATGCTTTTTTATAAAGTTTTATAAAGGACGTTGAAGACTTTCAAGAGTTTTTCGTTCCGTCTTTCGGTTGCTTCCTTATCTTTCCCATTCGAGTAGTCGTAGAAGCCTTTCTTGGTCTTCACACCCAGTTCACCCTTTTCATAATGTTCCTTTAAAAGAGTGGGGATCTCATGGCTGTCATCAAGGTCCTTCATGAGGTAACTCGAGACATGGTAGAACGTGTCGATCCCGCCAAAATCCATGGTTTCGAGCGGTCCAATGCAGGCCCAGCGGAAAGCAAGTCCATATTTCATAACAGCGTCAATATCTTCAGCAGAAACAACACCTTTTTTCACCAAAGACAGGGCTTCCCGCACGACAGCCAGCTGGATGCGGTTTGCAGCAAAACCCAGGACATCCTTATTGACAATGACCGGTTTCTTTCCAATGGTGCGGGCAAGGTCCCGAACGGCCTCAGCCACGTCTTGGCAGGTTTCGTCATTTTTAATGATTTCAATAAGGAGAATAAGCGTCGGCGGATTGAACCAGTGCATCCCTAAAAAGCGTTCCCTGTGCGTCACAAATTGGGCCAGGGCATTGATGGAAAGACCTGATGTATTTGTCGCAAGGATCATGTCCGCATCGGCCATCTTGCAGAAAGATTCATAGAACCCCTCTTTAATGGCCATGTCTTCCGTCACGTTTTCAATGACAATATCGAGATGGGCGATGTCCTCCAGATTGGTCGTATAGTGGATCTTGTCGCGGCTCGTTTCACTGATGAGGGTCTTTGCACGCTCAAGCGTAGGCTTTCTATGGTTCCAAAGGGTCACATCAAAACCATAGGAAGCAAAGATATCCGCCATGGAATAGCCCATCGTACCAGCGCCGGCAATGCCGATTCGTTTGATCTCCATAATCAAGGCTCCTTTCAAGATCATCTCTTAGGTCTATCATAGCACTTTTAAGAAAAAGGCGGTAGTGAGCCGTATCTTTTTAAAGGCCCTTTATCTGTCGGAGCCGGGCGGTACACCCAAAAAGCACCGCATGGATTCTATGTTCCATGCGGTGCCGCCTGAGCCCAAAGCAGGGCTTATTTTCAATTGGTGGAGATGAGGGGAGTCTCTTAACAAAGTGGCTACGTTTCTAACTATTTATGACTAAAATGATTTTGGTGCACACTTAGTGCGCAATTTTAGTCAATGCTGCTTTTTCCAAGCTTTTCTACTGCGACCTTGCAAGCTTTAATTTTCCCGGATTTTATAAGCTTGGCAAATCTGTAGATGAGACCCCATTCATCATCAAAAGCCCTGACCTGATGCTGTTTTCTTGTTCCTTCTG
The DNA here is from genome assembly GCF_000468835.1 of Acidaminococcus sp. BV3L6. Classification (NCBI taxonomy): domain Bacteria; kingdom Bacillati; phylum Bacillota; class Negativicutes; order Acidaminococcales; family Acidaminococcaceae; genus Acidaminococcus; species Acidaminococcus sp. BV3L6. The sequence goes on from NZ_AWUR01000044.1 coordinate 10,364, forward strand.
GGCTAACAGAACCTTTAGGACGCCCAGCACCTGGGCGCATTCCCCCTCTTTTTGATTGAGTCATAATTTAGCTCTTCTGATTTGTATTGCTCGTAAAACTACGTAAACAGCCGTGGGAATCTGCTACGCCATGAAGGGAGAAATGAATAAGCTATATGCGATAACAGACTACCAGAAGGCTGTCGAGAGGTGGAAACGATGGTTTAAGGCGGCCAAGGCGAGCGTGATACCGGCCTTGGTCCGGTTCGCCAAGCTAAAGGAAAAGCGAATCGATGGTCTGGCAAATCACGCCAAATGCCCTATTAACACAAGCCGATTGGAAGGGTACAACATGATTAAGGTTGCCAAACGGAATGCATATGGGTACAAGAACGACAGATACTTTTTTACCTTGATTCGGTACTTGTCTTTACCTGCGTATGATTTGGCATCCCCCAAAAATACGTGAAGAATCGTTTTAAAATGGATTTTTAGTAAAAAGATAGTTACTTTACCAAATCAGGAATTACAATGGACTATGGTCGTTATTCGATTTTGAGGATCATTTTTCCCTTTGCCAAACCATTAATGATTTCGTTATGTGCTTGAGCAGCATCCTTCAAGAGAAGCTGTTTTCCAACTTTTGCACGAACAGCGCCGCTTTGCATAAAAGCACGCAATGCAAACAGGCTTTCCCGATATTCATTGGCCGGAGCATTCCACAGAGCCATGCCTAGGATAGTAGATTCATTGGCCATGGCCAGGCGCGGATTGATTTCAATCGTGCCACGATTGCCTACGACTACGATACGGCCATATTTTGCAATCACCTTCAAATCGGTCTGCAGATTGACATTTGCCAGGAATTCAATAATGACGTCCGGGCCTTTCCCCTTGGTTAATTCCATCAATTCATCCTGATTGTCTGCTTTGAGGTGATAGATTGCATAATCAGCTCCAAAGGAACGGACGATGTCCAAGCCTTCAGGAGTCGTGCCTGTACCAATGACGATGGCACCTACAGCTTTTGCCATCTGAACAGCTAACGATCCTACACCGCCTTCAGCCCCATGGATCATTACAATTTCGCCGGCCTTGATGTGAGCACGATGGAACAAAGCGCGGTATGCAGCCATTGCCGGAATACCAAAGGATGCGCCTTCTTCAAAGGAAATGAAATCCGGCAGCTTGTGGACCGAATCAGCATCGCAAACGACTTTCTGCGCATAGGTACCAGTATTGCGTTTTGCCAACAGAGCTGCAACGAAAACGCGGTCGCCGACTTTCACATGCGTGACACCTGCACCTACTTTTTCTATTACTCCAGCGCCGTCATAGCCGGGCGTATAAGGCAGTTCCGGTTTATAGAAATTATATGTGCCTGTACGGACATAGGTTTCATTTGGATTGACGCCGCAAAATGCAAGCTTAATCAGGACTTCGTTAGCTTCCGGTACCGGGTCAGGTACATCAACATATTTCAGTACTTCCGGTCCGCCGAATTCTTTCATTACGATAGCTTTCATGACAGGTTCTTCCTTTTTATACGGGTATTTAAAAGAATCTTATTTGATTTCAGCAATGGCTTCAATTTCACAGAGATAGCCAAGCGGCAACGCTACGACAGCCACGCAGGTGCGAGCCGGATGATGAGGGAAATACTTATTATATACTGTATTGAATTCATCAAAGTATGCAATGTCTTTGAGAAAAACAGTGGTTTTCACGACATTTTTGCAGCTTGTGCCAGCCGCCTCAAGAATATTTTGGATATTTTTGCAAGCTTGTTCTGCCTGTTCCGTTACAGTATCACCGGCAGGTTGCGTACCACCAGGAAGCAGTCCGATCTGGCCTGCTGTAAATACGAGATTCCCCGTTACCATTGCCTGAGAATATGGTGCCTGCGGATCAGCGCCTTTATTTGTATAGATGCATTTCATAATAGATAGCCTCCTCTGGATATGTTAGATATCGTACAAAATACTTGATTAATGGATATTTAATTCGGCCGTGCTATAGAGCGTTACATGGCCGCTAATCTTAACTACATTACCTCCGTCACGGCAGTAAATCGTACCGGTGCGAGGCGACAGCTGATGATTGATTATCTCTTTTTTACCGAGACGCTGAGACCAGAGCGGAATCAACGAGCAGTTAGCAGAACCACAAACCGGATCTTCCGGAATACCGATATTGGGGAAGAAAGTGCGGCTGACAAATTCACTGTCACTAGCTTGAGCCGTGATGAGGACACCTAGCTTATCGGTCATATGGGCAATAGCCTGATAATCGGGCTGGAAATTTTGGACCGTATCTGTATCTTTCGCTAAAATGATGAGATCGCGTGTCTGCCAAGCAGCTTCCGGTTTGAAGCCAAGGGCATCTTCCATTTCTTTGGTCACTGCAACTTTTTGGGGATGCCAGGATGGGAATTCAATTTCATACAATCCGCCTTCGCGAACGGTAATGACAATATCATCTTGATTGGCACGCAGATGGAATTCTTTCTTACCCGGTTCCACAAAATTTGCGAGGACAAACCCTGTACCCAATGTAGCATGGCCACACAAATCTACTTCTGATGTAGGTGTGAAAAAGCGGACACGATAAATGCCATCTACTTTATGCTTTACAAAAGCCGTTTCAGAAAGTCTATTTTCTGCAGCGATATTCGTCATGGTTTCATCTGTAGGGAATTCATCTACCAGGCAAACCCCTGCCGGATTACCTTTGAATAATTCTTCAGTAAACGCATCAACAACGTAGTACTTCATATTCATCAATCCTCCTTCTACTTCGTTTGTTTCCCGATTGGGAACCTGTTTATTTGATTTATTCAAGTATACTAGAGAGTCAATATTCATTCAATATTAAAATTGTGTGCAGTACGATTTAATAAATATATTTCAATTGATTTTTGCTTTTTCATCATAATAGTTGACGCAGAATTTTCAGGCCTTCTCGTAACTCATCATACGTAGAAGGTACACAAATACCCAGTCTAGCCGCATGGACAGGCATATCTTTACCGACAGCAAATCGTTGTGAGCCATAGACATAGACGCCATGTTCCAAAGCAAGGTGCTCAAATTGCTCTCCGGACATATCTTCTGATAAAATCAACCAGCGATGGAGACATTCTTCCGTGCCACGCACATCATAGCCTTTTAAAATTTCATCAACAATCCCGTTGCGAATTTTCAACCCCTGGCGCCGTCGTTCAAGCAAGCCTTCAAATTTTTCTGAAACGATCATGCGCGATGCCAATTCCATTAATAACGCAGATGGAGATAATTGAATCGCATATAAGGCGTTGCGCAAATTCTTAAAATATTTTTTAGGAGCCTTAATATAGGCTAAACGTAAAGCTGGAATCAGCGTTTTGGATAAACTGGCAAGAAAGATGGTTTGTTCCGGAGCCATATTGGCAATAGACTGATGAATGTGTGGAGAAAGCAGACAGTTAATGCCATCTTCTATTACCAGAAGATCCAGATCTCTGGCCAGGCGTGCAATCATTTTTCGGCAGGATAGTGGCATACTATGGGTCGTTGGATTCTGATAATCCGGCATGACATACAGACCGGTGATACCTTCATTGTGGTAGGCGTACTGAATTGCTTCAGCCGTAAATTCATTATTTTCCTGCCGAATAGGAACGAGATGAATGCCAATAAGCTTGGCAGCACTTTTTAGCCCTGGATACACAGTAGGTGCTGTACCAATACGATCACCAGGCCTGAAAAGCCCCGCTAGTACAGCATACGTTGCATTTTGGCCGCCGCTGGCGAAAAGGACATGATCAGCATCAGTATGGCATCCTGCCCGATCAAGTAATTTCACGGCCGCCTCTTTATGAAACAACATAGCAGAGTGATTATATTGCAACAGTCGTCCAAAATCATCTTCTTGTATCATTTTCTCCAAGAGCGTCACGACTTCATCCTGAGGAATTGTTTCCGGTGTAAGAGAACCCATATCTATCAGATAAGGCTTTTTTTTTGCAGGTGTATCGAAAATATTAGTCACCACATCGTACGCTACATACGTGCCACTTCCAACAGTACTAGTAAGCAGGCCTTTATTGGAGCAGAGTTTAAAAGCTCGTACTACTGTACTGACATTAATATCTAAAAAATCAGCTAATTCACGTTGTGGCGGCAGTTTAGTTCCTGGCAGCAAAACACCAGTAGCAATATCATTTTCAAGTTGTCTGGCTAACGAAATATACAATGGTTGATTGGTGCGGTTCAGTTGAGGCTTCCAGGACATATAATAGTTATCAAACGAATTAATGGACATAGGTATCGGTCCCCTTTCTGTCTGTTTTTTAACGTAAATAGTGAGTAAAGTAAATCCATTTACATTATATACGCGTAATTGTTTTACATACAATTTTATTATTGAATGCAGTATATATTCATGATATCATGAAAAAAATATAAAGAAAATATCCATAAAAAGAGAGGAAGAAAAGAGTATGGGTAAAAAAATTGTAGTTATCACATCCAGTTTTCGTAAAGATGGCAATAGTACCGCTCTTGCTGAAGCATTCATTGAAGAGGCTCAAAAAAAAGGTCACTCTGTCAAACGCTTCGATGCTGCCTATCTAAATATCGGTCCTTGTCATGGATGCGATACCTGCTTCAAGACGGGTAAAGCCTGCACCTTTGACGATGATTTCAATACGGTAGCACCTTATATTGAAGAAGCAGATGCTGTCATCCTCGCGACACCGACCTATTGGTTTTCCATACCTGGCAAAGTTAAATGCCTGATTGATAAACTCTATAGCTTCTGTGTTGGCAAAAAAGAAGCCATTGCCGGTAAAGAAGCTGGCCTGCTCTGCACTTGCCGGTCTCAGAGCACAAGCGACATGGAAGGTATCATCATGCCATACCATAAGGCCATTGACTATCTCGGATGGGAAAACATAGGCGAAATCCTTATTTCCTCTATGGATAAACCTGGCGAACTACAGCAAACTGCCGGACCTGAACAAGCTCGAGCTCTGGCTGACCAACTGTAAGGATGTACACACTACACCTTTGATCCTAAAAGATGGAGCTTTTTTAATGCTTAGTTTTGAGGTTATTGTATTGATTCGTTCAGACTGCGCCAAAAAGGGAATGTGAAATAACAATCCCCAGAAATACGAGTAGGAGGGATTTCTAAATAGAGATCCCGACCTCTCACACCACCGTGCGTACCGTTCGAAGCGCGGCGGTTTCCTCGTTTTCACAAACTTATTTGTAATAGCTCGTCATGGTTATATAACCAGGGCGGGCTATTTCTTCGTTCGTAAGGAATGAGCTCAGCATAAGCGCCACTCTCCATAGTCCTTTTCGGCAACTTGCCAGTTCATGCACTTTCCATTCTGGAATTGCGTATTGGCGCATCATGCAGTACCTTGTTCGCACCTTCTTCCACTGTTTCCAGTAGATTGCCCGGATTTTCCGCCGTATCCATGTATCCACTTCCATGAGCAGCTGTTTCATGTCTATCAGCTTGAAATCATTGACCCATCCGTGGATGAACTGTTTCGGCCTGATGGGCCTTACCGCATTCGGAGTTAGTTTGTTGCGGTCTAAAATGGCCCTCACCTTCTCCTTCATCTTTGCTGCGGATTTTGCATGCACACGAAAACGAAGTTTCCCTTTCCTCCTGTAGAATCCATATCCCAGGTATTTTACCCGGCTAATGTATGGAGCCGGCGTCTTTTCCCGATTCACTTTGAGGAACCGTTTCCTTTCTATGTATCGTGTTATGCTTTCCAAGGTCCTCTCTGCACTTCTCCTGCTTTTGCACAGTATCATGCATTCGTCGGCGTAACGGACAAATTTATGTTCTCGCCGTTCCAGTTCCTCGTCCAGTTCATTAAGCATCACGTTGCTTAATAGTGGGCTTAAGGGGCCTCCCTGTACAGCGCCTGTTTCGCTTCTCTCAAATATCCCGTGGTTCATGATTCCTGCATTCAGGTATTTGTGTATCAGTGAGATGACAGCTCCGTCCTTGATGCTTCTTGACAGGACTTCTACCAATTTACTCTGGTAGACATTGCCGAAGAATTTCTCCAAATCCATGTCCACCACATAGACATATCCTGCATCTGCATAGGCCTTACACTGTTTCAGGGCGTCATGCGCTTTGCGTCCCGGCCGGAAGCCGAAACTGCTGTCTGAGAACTGCGGTTCATATACCAGCGTCAGCTCTTGCGTAATCGCCTGCTGTATCACCGGTCCACAACCGTCGGGATTCCCAATTTACGGAATTTTCCTTTTTCTTCTTTGGGTATTTCTACCCGTCGGACGGGTTTGAATTTATACTTCCCATCCCGTATCTGCTGTAAGAGTTCCAGTCGGTGCTCTCCAAGGTACGGTAGAAGTTCATCTACACTCATCTTGTCGACACCGCCTGATCCTTTGTTGGCCTTTACCCTGTGATACGCGGCATTCAGGTTGTCTCGCCTCAGGACTTGCCCCAACAAAGTGTCCGCTCACAAGTTTGCAATGATGTCGTTGTGTTCGGCACTCCTCACAGGGATAGGCGTTCCCGCATATCCTTGCCGCTTGGCAGCTGCTTTTCGCGGGCAACCTTCTCTATGAAGTTTTCTGCTTTTAATGACCTCTTTTGACTCCCTTCACTAACTGATATTTCCTAAGATTCGGCCCTTCCTGGACGGTCTATAACCCGTCCAGTACGATGGCCTCTGCTGACTTCCTCACGATAAATCTTGTTTGGGCCACAGCTGCCATTTTCATGGCTCCGGCCCTATCCGTGAGGCCTCCCCGCGTAAGAACACACTCTTTCTCTCCACCCACCTGCCGCATCTACCCTTGGGGATTCCGAGTCATTATGGGACTTCAGTCTGTTTTACTCCCTTATCCATCCCGAATTGGCCTTATGCGGTTTCTGTTCGTCAGGTCAGAGATTTGCCTGCACCTTCCTTCAGATTCCACCTCACGGTGTCGCTTTTGGTGTTCGGCTATGACTTACTCGAACAGTCTAAGGACTTGCATCCTTAAGAGTGCCCCTATGCCGGGCGCACAAAAACACCGCATGGATTGATTCATCCATGCGGTGCCGCCTGAGCCCAAAGCAGGGCTTATTTTCAATTGGTGGAGATGAGGGGAGTCGAACCCCTGTCCGAAAGCATTGCCATGCAACTTTCTCCGAGCGCATCCAACATACTTTATTTCGGGGCATCATCGCCTATTGGCGGGCTAATCAGTCCCTATCTCGATGGATTTCCCACGCGACCTCCGAGAATTGGCCCTGTGGTATCCTGCAAGTGTCGTTCACTTTCCTTCAGCAGGAATGAAGAAAAGGAACGTTAGCAATTAAGCTGCTAAAGCGTAAGAATCTTCTGCGTTTATAACGCGTTTCCACCGTTTTATGGGGTTGATGGAATCCCAGCTCGCTTATCACACAACATCTACCCCCGTCGAAACCAGTACATCCCCAGGGTTTATTTGAGCTTCATCATAGCACATCCATCGCCAAAAAGCAATGAAAGTAAAATGAGTTACACTGAGCCGAGAATGACTGCATGATTATCAGAAATCTTTTCATTAATATTAATAATTTTCATGATTTTTATTTATTTTCTTCATTTATTGTATAAAATCGCGTTATGTCTTTTCCTATTATAGCTGTAGGAATATAATAGACTTACTTATTTTTAAGGAGCGTGTTATGATGAGCACAAAAACAAAAACAGCACCCCTCAGCAGTTACCGGGATCCGATCATTCTAATTACAGGATGCGTGATTGGGGCTATATTGGGCCTTGTTTTTGGGGACAAGGTCTCTTTTCTCAAGCCGATTGGACAGATTTTCCTCAATCTCCTCTTCTGCCTGATTGTTCCCCTTATTTTCTTTTCCATTGCGGGCTCCATTGCTAATACGAAGGATACGGGCAAGGTCGGCAAGATGATTGGACTAACGCTCCTTATTTTTGTAACGACGGCCATCCTTTCTGCCATCTTGATCCTTGTCGTGACCCATTTTACAGGGGTTCCGACAAATTTTACGGCCGTGACCAAAAATGCAGCGGCAGCAAAGCCCATCAGCGTCAGTGACCAGATTGTCGGGACCCTCACGGTCGGCGACCTGCCGCTTCTCATTTCCCGCTACCACGTCCTGCCCCTCATCATCATGACCATATTCTTTGGCATCTGCGTCTCCCGTCTTGGCGACGAAGCAAAGCCGATTATCGACTGGATGAACGCCATGACCAAGGTCTGCTATAAAATGGTGGCCTATCTCATGAAGCTTGCGCCCCTTGGCCTTGGTGCCTACTTTGCGGACCTCACCGGAACCTATGGTATTGAGCTCCTAAAAACCTATGGCAATGCCATGCTCGTCTTTTATTCCGTCGTTTTCCTTTATTTTTTCCTTTTCCTTGGTTTTTATGCTTTCCTAGCCGCAGGTCCCTGGGGCGTACGGAATTTCTTTAAGGTCATTCTCGCTCCGGCCCTGACGGCCCTTGGGACACGTTCGTCAGCAGCAACGATTCCGCTTCAGATGGAAGCCTGTGATAAACTGGGCGTACCGCGTGACATCTCAAGTGTTGTCATTGCCATGGGCGCAACTTGCCATATGGATGGAGCCTGCATCGCCATGGTCTATGCCGAAGTGCTGGCAACGACGATGTTTGGGGTTCCCCTCGAAGGCTTTGCCTTCCTTCTTGCCATTTTTGTAGGTGTAACCTCTTCTGTTGCAACAAGCAGTGTTCCAGGCGGGGGAGCGGCCGGCGAAACCATGATTGTTTCTGTTTTCAGCCTTCCCGAAGCGGCTTTTCCCATCCTGCTCATGATTGTGGAACTCTTTGATCCAGGCTGCACACTTCTCAATTCCTGCGGCGACACCGTCGTTTCCATGCTCATTACGCGCATTTTCCACGGGAAAGACTGGTATAAACAAAACTTGAACCCAAATCAGGAGGCCATAGAATGAAAATCAATGCCCAATATGTCCTGCAGGAACCGCCTTACGGAGATGCCACTCAGCCAGATTCACAGGACTTCATCCTTGAGGTTGCAGGCGACCGCCTGTTAGGCGAAGCGTACCTTCCCAGCGGCCTTTATGATGCGCCCCATCCAGCCGTTATTGTCTGCCACGGCATTCCCGGCACCAATAACAACGACGACCTATGCCAAAGCCTGCGCCGAATGGGCTGCGTCGTCATCAGGCTCTATCACCGTGGAGCCTGGGGCAGTGCCGGCACCTACTCGTTTTCTCACTGTCTAGAAGATACGGAAGCGGTCCTTTCCTATCTTGCCACAGGCGGCACGGACCGCTATGCCATTGACCCATTGCGTGTCTTTCTCCTTGGACACTCCAACGGGGGCAACACGGTTATCAACGTTGCAAAGCGCCATCCAGAACTGCGCGGCGTCATCGCCTACTGCCCCTTTGATCACAAGGGGGCGGAAACCCTTCTCGGAAAAGAAGGCCTTGCCTCCATGCTCACAGAAGCGGCCACAGTCCTTCATATCGAAAGCCCCGAAGCGTTAGTCAATGACAGTGAAACGCACCGCGACGAATGGGCCTTCCCTCTTGCTGCCTACCCTTTGAAGGATCAGAACATCCTTATCATCGGCGGTGAAAAAGATACGACAGCCCCACCCCAATACATGATCGATCCCTTCTGGAACCTTCTTACAGACCAGCAGTCTCAGGCTATTCACCAGCGTGTCGACCTTCTGGGCAACCATTCTCTTGATACGTGCCGACTGAAACTGATTGAAACGGTGGGGACGTTTATTGAAAGCCTTTCATAAGGTAAGTCAAGGAGCCTTTCCTTTCAAGGAAAGGCTCTTTTCTGGTTTGCTATGATATAATTGATGAAAAATAAGAAATCGATTCGATTGTTTCTATGGAGGGCTTATGGATTTTCGAGAACTGCAATACGTTGTCACGGTAGCGGACTGCCGGAACATCACCCAAGCATCCAAAGAACTTTTCATTTCCCAGCCATCCCTGAGCCATGCCTTGGCCCAAATTGAAAAGGAAGTGGGTGCCAAACTTTTTGACCGCTCCCATCAGCCGTTAACACTCACGGATGCAGGGCGGATCTACGTTAAGACGGCACGCCTCATTCTTCGCGAAAAAACGGATATGAAAAATCGCATCGCTGATCTCAAGATAGGAAGTTCCGGCGATATCATTGTCGGTATCCCATCGGGCCGGGCCGGTTATATGTTTCGCCCTGTTCTGGGGCGCCTGCGTGAAAAGTACCCGGCCTCCCAGCTCTTTTTTAAAGAAGGCGGCACGAGTGACCTCTTGGAGCTTCTACAAATGGGAAAGGTCTCCTTTATCATCGTCCCCTATTTTGATGACGAGCTGCCTGTAGGAATCCATAAGGAACATATCTACGACGAAGAGATTCCTCTCATTGCCGCACCGGACTTTTTCAGCGATGCAGATTTTTGGGACAAAGGAGCGCGCCGCATTAACTTCAATAAGATTGCTAAAAAGCCCTTTATTGCCGTTAAAAAAAGACACTTCATCCGCACCATTGTGGACCGCGTCTTCCAAAAAGAAGGCATCATTCCCAATATTCTCACGGAAGTTGACAGCAGCTACGATGCCGTCCAGCTTGCAGCCTGCGGGATGGGCTACACCATTGTGCCCCAGCGCACGGTCATCATCCTCGGGGACAAACAAAATGGGACAAGTTTTTCCTACAGTGACCATCCACCCGTCTTTCCCATCCAAGCCCTTTATAAAAAAGGAACGTATCTTAATAAAGCGGAGAAATATTTGATTGAGCTGTTAAAGAAAGAGTTTGATGGGAAGGGAAAATAGCGGTCGAGCTGTCTCGAGCCTTCGGCTCTAGCTGTCTCGCGGCCATGTCCGCAGCTGTCAAGCGAAAAGAATACAAGGCTAAGGCTGCCTCCGGAAGCTGGCTAAGGATATGGAAAAGCCCTAACGCCGGCGCCAAACCGTGTCCCTGCGGGAATGGGCGCCGAATTACATTTGCCCTTAACCATGTCCCTGCGTCCTTCCACTTTGCTCCAAAACGGGCTTGGGACTCGGGCGAGTATGCCTCGCTAACGCGAGTGAGGTAACGTCACTGCGCGTCCTCATCCTCCATCAAAACGGATAAAATTCAGAGGTAACTTGTGTTTGGAAATTTCCCCGTTTCGGTCCCCCGCTTTGGCAAGGCGAAAGATCTGACGGTGACGGTTCGATGCTGGTGCATCGAACCTAAAGAATAAATAAAAAAGAAGGCCTTACCCCGAATCAAGACACCAATTCGGAATAAGACTTTTTGTTTTGAGCACTAGCTGAAGTCAGATTCTCATTCATTACTGAATTTAGAAATGAATGTAATCTTCACAGAGACTCACCTTATGGTCTTTTGTCTTAGAAACGGCGAATGCCGTTCCACCTGATCAAGACGATTTTAAAAAGGTTCGTCATACTTTTCCTTCCTGTCTTTTTTCCATTGACCTTTTTCGAATATGGCTCCAGATTGGCCCAGATGCTGAAAAAACACAAAGCAGCCAGACGACGTCGTACATTGATTGTCCGTACTTCTGGGAAGCCTGCCGTGTTTGACGACGCAGATGGACCGAGATGGACTGTAAGTGAATGAAGTTTCCTACATCATCCGAAAAAAATCCAAATTGCCATCTCATAAATCTTGAACAAGGCAACGAAGTCACCTCGTGCAGAAAATCGGAGTAATTTTTGCTCCGAGTAAAGATGAAAAATGGGGCGGTTGTCTCCTTGCGAGCGGGAGCAAGGAATATTTTTGATAGTTCAAAACCGCTACTGGCAAGATTCCGTCGCGGCGATTCAGCCTCGCACGTGCGCGTTGAGTTGATTACTGTGAATAAGCGTCTCTCAGTAGTACAGTATTAGGGAGCTCCCATCTTCACGCGGTTGTATCCTGCCATTTTCGCAATTTTGATGATTAAACCGGCAGACGCCCCCCTTAGCGTGGCAGCCTGACAGCCTTTATCCTATCCCCCAACGTGAGACGGTCGGTCCATTGTGCGATAGGTCATAAGCCTCTTGCCTCAGAATAATCTTTTCTAAAGCAAGGGGCTCACGTTCTACATCAAATCAGCCCGACTATTGGGTCGTCCCCTATTTTTCTCGAATCAGGTAGCTCGCCAAACTCGCCACTAGGCAAAGTATAACGTCAATCAGCCAAATGAGCGTGTAATTGCCAAAAAGCTGATAGGAAAGGCCACCCAAATAAGCACTTAGGAACCCACCGATCTGATGGGCAAAAAAGAGCAAGCCCATGAGGGTTGCCACTTGATGAAGCGGAAAATGGCCGCTCAAGATGCCCGATGTGGGCGATACCGTGGCATCTCCGGTAAGGCCAAGACCCGTTGCAAAAAGGATGGCCGTTGTCATCGTTTTGGGCAGGACAAAAAGGTAGAATAGCACCCACAGGGCACGGAATCCATAGTAGAAGGAAAGGAGCCCACCTTTTCTCAGACGGGAACTGGCATACCCAGATAGCAGGGCGCCCGCAATGGTCGCAATGCCATAAAATGAAAAGGCCCAGCTTGCTTCCATCTTAGGAATCCCATAGGAGACGAATTGGGAAAAGAGATGAGATTCAATGATGACCATGTGGAACCCACACGTTGAAAACCCGGCGAGGAGGAGCTGGTACGTCCGTTCCCCCAAGGCCGACTGGATTTCCCCAAGGCCCAGTCGGGGAACATCCGTCCCGCCCTTTATCGTACTGTCCTTTTTGGTCAGATAGCGGATACAAGGAATGAGGAGCACCATAATAAGAGCAAGTCGGGGCATGGTCGACGGTACGCCGCCGTGTTGGAGAGAAAAGTTAAGGAGCGGGGCCAGAAAGAAATTGACCATACCGGCTGATGCGTTAAGGAGTCCCGCAAGAAAAAGAGAGCGCTCCTGTCCGACAAAAGAGATGGCAGACGACAGGACAAGGCCAAACGCAATGGCTCCCGTTCCAAGCCCCATGAGGACGCCGAGGGTCACGATGAGCATCCCATAGCTGGTACATAGTTTGATACCGAGGACGGAAAGGACCATGAAAAAAACACCTGACGTCAGGACGAATCGATTGGACCGTCGTGCCGCTAAGAGCCCAAATAAAGGCTGGGACGCGCCAAAGACAATCTGCATGACGGCAATGGAAAAACTGACCTCTTCATAGGAAAGGCCTGTCATATCCGCAATGGGTTATAGCAGAATGCCAATACTTGCCCGCAGCCCTGCCCCCAGGCCATAGATGAGGCAGGCAATAAGTCCTAAAAAGAGGGCACTGCGCAAAGAAGTGTTTCCTTGTTTCATTTATTTTACCTCCAAGGGAAAGACCAGTTCCCCAATGGAATAAAGAGCGGCTTTACCGGCAAGTTCCACCCGGCTGCCCCTTATTTTGGTATAAAGGACGCCGGTCCGTTCCGATGCCTGAAAGGCCTTGATGTCATCCTTTCCTAAAATGGCGGACCAAAGAGGAACGAGATGACAGTGCCCGGACCCACAGACCGGATCTTCTGGCACACTGAGTTTTGGCGCAAAACTACGGCTTACACAGTCATAGTCCTTCCCGCGGGCCGTAATGTGAAGGAGCAATCCGTTTAGGTCAAGGGCTTGCTGTTGATTGATTTTTGCGTTCCTGACCGCGACTTCATCTGAAAGGATACAGACAAGGTCCCGTCCCATATAGGCACGTTCTGGACGCACACCGATGGCATCTGCCATGGCATCTGTGACAGGGACAGGCATGAGGGAATAGCTAGGAAAATCCATACAAATGAGATCCACGTCGCGGCGCACAGTGAGGGGGCCGCTCAAAGTCTTAAAGCAAATTTTCTCCGCGTCCTTCTGATAAAAATGGAATATGACATAGGCCGCAGCAAGGGTGGCATGACCGCAGAGGTCGATTTCCCCGCCTGGCGTAAACCAGCGCAGATGGTATGCGCCTCCTTCCTGTACGGCAAAAGCCGTTTCGGAAAACCGGTTTTCCATGGCAATTTTCATCATGATGCCCTCTGGAATCCACGCATCCAAGATACAGACAGCAGCAGGATTTCCTTTAAAGACGGTATCCGTAAAGGCATCGACAATATATTGTTTCATTGTAACGTCCTCCGTTTCTAAAGGAAGGATATCACGGTGACGAGAATTAGTAAAACGACTTTATCTAATGTTTAAATTAGAAATAGTGATGTATAATAAAGACAGCAAAATGAAAGGTGGTGCCTTTAATGCAGCGTTTCAAAGCCCTTCGGACCATCCTGCGGCTAGGGAGTTTTACAAAAGCCGCCCACGCATTGGGCTATATCCAATCCTCCATCAGTCAAATGATGGCCTCTCTTGAAGAGGAACTGTCCTTTAAGCTCCTGATCCGTTCCAGAAATGGCATTACCCTTACCCAAGAAGGGCAGCAACTCTACCCCTTTTTGGAACAGGTCCTCCATAGTTACGAAGCCATGGAAGAAAAGGCCCGTGAAATCAGGGGACTTGAAACGGGAGTGATTCGTGTAGGGACCATCTCAAGTATCACCTGCCGCTGGATGCCGCCTCTCATCAAAGGATTCAAAGCCCGCTACCCCAATGTGAAGTTTACCTTTCAGCAAGGCGATTACAGGCTCATTCCCGAATGGATCGAGTTGGGCATCATCGACTTTGGCTTTGTCTCCCCTGACTCCTGTCCCCACTTAATGACCATTCCCGTTAAGGACGGAGAACTTCTAGCGGTGCTCCCCCGTCGCCACCGCTGGGCAAAGGAAAAAGCGATTCCCTTGGAGGGCCTCCTTTCGGACCCCTTTATCCTTCTTGAAGAAGGAAACTACAGTGAACCAATGGAAGCCTTTCAAAAAAAGGGAATCAAACCCCATGTCGCCTACAGACTCCACGATGATTACGCCATCATGACCATGGTCGAAGCCGGTCTTGGTGTCAGCATCCTCGCAAAACTCATGACGGACCGAAATCCCTATGATATCGTAACTGTTCCCATAGACCCGCCCCTTTATCGACATCTTGCCATTTGTTATAAAGACTGGGATCTTTTGCCGCTGGCAAGTAAGCATTTCATCACCTATATCAAGGAGAAGGCGGATGAGTTGCCATAAGGACGTAAGACAGTCGTGCCATATACTGGGCTTACGGGCTTGATTCCAGGATTCAAGGACTCCATTTCAAGCCTCTGCCCTAAAGAAAAGCCAAAGACCCTAACCAAACCAGTCTCCTGGGTTCGGTTAAGGTCTTTTGATGATGGTGGCGCAACGATGGATGACCGCTTACTTTTTGCAAAAATAGCCATAACCGCAATAAGTGCAGGCGTCCGTTTTCACGGCAAAGTCTTCTTCTTCGCCAAGGGTTTGGAGTTTTGTAAGGAGCGCTTTAAGTTCTGCCGCTTCCCTGTCCCGGTCAGTAAGTTCCCAGGTCGAGAGATTGCGCAGAAAATGGAGCGAGGCCTGACTCACTTTCATGTGATAAAGGGCTTCGGCGGCAAGGCTATAGATGGCAAGCTGCCGCGAATAAGCTTTTCGTTCCATGCCATCAAGGGGCGGATGACCGCTCTTATAGTCGATGATTTCAAGCGTTCCATCTGGCAGATGGACGACTTTATCGATGCTGCCTTCAAAGTAGACCGACGCATTCCCTACAGTCATGAGAGGCAGTTCAAAATCGACTTCTGCATCTTGGGGAAAGTCCCCATAAGCAGCATAAAGGGGCGACGCAAGGTAGGCATCGATGAGGGGGCCCCCTTCTTTTCGGAGAACGTTCTTTTCCCCATCGCTGTATGATTCTTCAAGAAGTGCCAGTTCCTTTGCTTTTTCAGCCGGTGCCGTGCGGCAAAGTTCCAAGACTTTATGGATGTAGGTCCCCAGCGTTGCCGGCGGAATGCGGACACTCCCCGTCCCTACCACATCGGGATCAAGGCTCGGCATATGGCTCCGATACTGATAGAAGTAGCGGCGCGGGCAAAGGTCATAAGTCCCAAGGGCCGTGGCGCTAAGGATCACTTTCTGTGGAAATTCCACAGCTTTCAATTTTTCGAAGGCGCCGGCTTCAAGTTCAAGGGGCGGTGCTTCCTGGATACTAAAGGAAAGGGGTAAGGCAAGGATTTCCGACGCTTTCAGTTCCACCCATTCGACAAGGTCTTTTCCCTCACCATCATGGAAAATACGGCGCAGGCTTTCATACCAATTTTCCCGGCTCTTGACACGTCCTTTAGCCCGTTTTTCCCGTCTGACAGATTCCTTTTCTTCACTCACAGCAGCCGACAGGAAAAGATATTTTTCAGCCCGCGTCATAGCAACATAAAGCTGGCGTTTCTTTTCTTCCCACTCGAGGGCGCGATTGTCCTCGCTCAATTCTTCATAAAGGGCGGTCTTTTGCGGTCCTTCATCACCAGGAATCATAATGCCAAGACCAGCGCCGGGAAGATACTGAAGGCCGAGCCTGTCAGGAGGCGATTTATACTGTTGATCCGGTAAAAAAACAGCGGGAAATTCCAACCCTTTGGACTTGTGGATGGTCATGATCTGCACGCTTTTGGCGTCCGGTTCCAAGGCAGCGCCGCTTTCCCGAGCCTGCATCCTGCGCATCAGGTTCAATCTGTCCAAAAAGTCTTCGCTGCCGCCCCCTTCCTGCATGGCAAAGGAAGCAGCCATGGAACGCAGTTTCCACACGTTTGCCATCTTTTCTCGTCCATGAGGCATAGCAAGAAGGAGACTTTCCACATGGAGCGTCTCCATGATGGCATCAAAAAGTTCTGGCAAAGAACCCAAGCGGCTCACGTGCATGAGGACCGTGAGTTTCTTCCAAAGACTGACATGGCTCGGTTCAATAGATTGGGACAGGCTCTCCCACAGGTTCTTTTGGGGATACATGCGCAAAAGGCCAAGGATTTCTTGATCCGTGAGACCGCCGTACGGAGACCGAAGGACGCCGGCCATGGCCCAATCCACATCAGGCGAAAGAACGGCGGTCATGATGGTGATGATGTCAATGACTTCCTGCTGTTCATAAAAGCCCTTCCCATCCGTCATGGTATAGGGAATATGGGCCTCTGCAAGAGCTGCGGCATAAGGCTCAGCAAGCCGGATGGCCGGTACGAGAATGGCAATGTCCCCATACCCCAGTTCCTCATGACTTTTTACGAT
Source organism: Acidaminococcus sp. BV3L6 (assembly GCF_000468835.1). NCBI lineage: Bacteria > Bacillati > Bacillota > Negativicutes > Acidaminococcales > Acidaminococcaceae > Acidaminococcus > Acidaminococcus sp. BV3L6. The sequence continues at coordinate 27,466 of NZ_AWUR01000044.1, forward strand.
AGCATCAATCTTTTGTGCCACCCACTGAGCTTCGGCCCGCTGTGCGTCGGCAAATGTGCCGTCTTCTTGGTCAATGATGGCAAGAATGGGTTTTTGCGTCGCTTTCTGATGGGGCACAAGGTCCTGGGCCATGACCGCCTTTTGGGGGTCCGTCCCCAAGAGGTCACGGAAGAGACAGTTGCAGGACTCGATGATTTCTGGGGCAGAGCGGAAATTATCGGCCATGACAATGTCCGTTCCGCCAGAATGTATGATGTCATCACGGACAACACGGAAGACCGTGACATCGGCACCGCGGAATCGGTAGATGGACTGCTTGGCATCACCGACGATAAAAAGGTTCTTCCCCCGCAGCTCACTAGCTGTCGCCCCAGAAAGCAGGTAAACCAGTTCTTTTTGCTGCTCATTCGTATCCTGGAACTCGTCGACCATGATGTAGTCAAAACGATGCTGGTAGGCCCGGCAGATTTCGGGATAATTCCGCAAAAGAGAGACCGCCCGTCCTGCAAGGAAAGAGAAACTAAAAATTTCCTGACGCAGGGATTCTTCTTCGAGACGGTCCGCAAGGCGGTGCAGCAGGCCATTCCACGCTTTGGCATAAGGAATGGCCACTTCATTGCGTGCGTAACCTTGAAGTTTGATTAAGGCCTCTTTCCACTCCTTGATGAGAGGGGCCGCTTTTCCTGCTGCGCGGATAAGGTTCATAAAGGGAAGAACAGTTTCAAGATCATCTGCAACAAGGGCTTCATGGTAGATTGCCCGTGCATTTTCAAGCTCCAAGAGGGCGTCTTTCGTCTTTGAAGGTTTTAGGTCTGCCCCAGAGGCGAGCATGGCAAGGAAGGTTTCTTCCGCCCGGATCTTTGCTTCTTCCCACTCCTCTTGACGTACCACATAAGGGGAAGAAAGATCCCCCAAAGCCATGAGGTCCGGCAGGATTTCAAGAAGACCATAAAGCATGCTGCCAAGCCTCCCCGGGTGATAAAGGCCCAATAAAAGCTCCAGATCCTCATCTTCTTTTTTGAGCAGATCCCGCAGGAAGGCATCGATAACGGAAGCTTGGAATTCCTTTACTTCATATTCTTCCTTCACCGTAAACTGAGGATCCATCCCTGCTTCAACAGGATGATCGCGCAGAATCTGGGAGCAGAAGCCATCGATGGTCGTAATGGGCGCGCCATCAAGGTGGCGCAACTGTTCTTCGAAATGGGCCCGCAGTTCACCGCTCGTCTTCCCCACTTCTTCCAAGAGGGACTTACGGATGCGTTCCCGCATTTCCCGAGCCGCTTTGCGGGTAAAGGTAATGGCAAGGATCCTGTTGGCGCTTTTGTCCGGATCTTTCAAGATGGTCAGGAAACGCTCGACAAGGACCCGCGTTTTCCCAGATCCCGCACCGGCTGAGACGGAGACATTCCGGTCCAATGTGGTAATGGCAAGGGTTTGTTCTTTAGTGAAATCAGCCATTTGCATCCTCCTCAGCGCTCATCATTTCGTGGGTTTGGTTGTCCTTGATGCGGCAAATGTCACGGGCGGGGCAGTAATCCGGGCATTTTCCGTTGTACGGCTCTGCGGCAAAGTCCCCACTTCTCATGCGCCGAACAGCCGCAGCGATAACGTTTTCGGAAATCTTGAGAACGTCCTCCATATCCTTTCCTCGTACGCTCTTTGGTGCCTCTTTAGCCGCTTTGCCAACGCTCGACCACATGCCGCCCACGCGGCGTCCCGTTCGGATATCTCCATAAATAGCGCCAAAAATCTGTTGGTCAATAAGACCCAGATTGCGTTCGAGGACCTTGATGTAAAGGGGCAGCTGGACGGCTTTTCCTTCATCCATACGAGCCGTGGTCGGCCGTCCGCCCGTTTTGTAGTCCATGATGAGGTAGCCTGATTCACTTCGGTCAATGCGGTCAATCTGGCCGGAAAGATAGACTTTCTTTCCATCCACCGTAAGGTCATAAGGAGGCCAAGCCGCGCCTTTTCGGCCGAAGGCCTTTTCTACGGCACAAACCGTGACTCCAGTAGGGCTCTTTTCCTCATAGTCCACTTCCATGCGGAGCCAGCGCTTCAGCCATTCTTCATAGCTTTTTCGAATGTGGTCCGAGTAGCGGGACCGGGGAATATCCCCGTTCCGTTCCATTTCGGTATAAGCAGCTTGGTACGCCTCACTAAGTTCCTGCCACAGCATTTCCAGTTCCTTTGTAAAGAGCGCTTCCCCCAAGTGACGCCCCATGAAGCGGGAAAGGGTCAGATGGATCAGGTTTCCCACAACGTCCGGTGTAGGAAATGCCGTCTTTGCTTCTTTTACGTCAAGCTTCCACACATGAGTAAATAAGTACATAAAGGGACACGTGAGAAAACCGTCAAGCTGGGATGCGGAAAGATGGAGCGTTTCTTCCTGCGGTCCCAAATAGCCATTATAAAGGCTCTTTGGAGCAAACCGATTCTTTTCGTCCTGGGCCCGCAGCAAAATTTTCGCGTCCACATGGTCTGCCAGATAGGTGGCTTCCTTTTCGCCCAGATTTTCCGCTTCCATGAGATAGCGTACCATTTGGGGCTCGCTGTAACAGTCATGGACATCTGAATGATACGTCACAAATGGCAGGGCGTGAGGCGTGAAAAAGTGCCGCAGCCGTTCAATATAATAGCTTGCGCCGCCCTCATCGTCAGCAAACCAGGAAAGATGAACTTCCTTTTCGGCAAGGCTGACAGCCGAAGCAAAGAAAAAGCGATCCCGGGCAAGGCGCCGTGCGGACGTACCCAAGGGGATATCAAGAGCAGCAAGTTCTGTCCGTTCTTCATCGCTGTAGAGCCAGCTTTCCCGGGAAATAGCCGGAAAGAGCCCATCCCTCACGCCCAGGATATAGACATAAGGATAAGGAACGCCTTGAATATCGGAGGCTTCCATGACACGGATACCTTCTTCATGACTCGGCGTCAGCGTAATAGTCGTGCCAATGAGGGCCTCCTTCCAATAAGAAAAGATGTCCCCCAATCCGACGGAGAGGTCCTTGCTGCCGACAGCTTCAAAAAGGGCTTCGAGACGGTCAAAAAAGGCCCTGACGAAGTCTTCGGACTGAGCCATGATCTTCACTTCCGAAAGGGTCACTTTTCCCTCCTGATGGAGCCTGCCAAAGGTCCGCACAAGGTCCCATTCCGTGAGCCTTTCGTCAAGATAATCCCGCCACTGCGTACAGGTCTTTGGCGTCTGGAGCGCTTCAAAAAGAGGCTTCAGGTCCGAAACACCGGAAAGATGGGAAATGCGTTCCAAAAGGAACCCTGGCGTCTCGATATAGCTTTCCTCGACAAGGTGACCTACGGCTATCCGGTCCACATGGAAAAGTTCCTGCATGAGCGTTGTCTTCATAAGGGCTAGAAGGGGCATCGTATCATCCTTCGTTAGCGCTGCTTCCCAGAGTTTTGTAAGGAACAGGGGCAAAGGCTGACCGGCAAGGTCCGTCACATCTGCAAGGGTCGACAAGAGACCGTATTCTTCCATGTACCGGCCAAGACCCTGATAGTCATTGAGATTCCGTACAAGAAGGAGAATTTCATGGGGCGCCACGCCGCTTTTGAGCTTTTTCTTGACGTCTGTAAGGACCATCTTGATTTCGCTGTCAACGCTGGACGCTTCACCAAGATAGATGTGCTGCGCAGCCACGGCATCGCCAGTTGCTTTGGGAAACGTTTCGGCAAAATAGGCAAGGTCCTCAGGACGGCTCACTTTTTTTGGTGCAATTATCTTTTCATACCCATCTCCCAAGAGATCTTCTTCGAGTTTTCGCGTTGCTTCCGATAAATCAGGTCGCGACTCATCATAAAAAAGGCCAAAAGAGATGGAAACCCGTTTTCCCAGGGCTTTTACAAGAGCCATCTGAAGACCTGTCAGTTCGTTGAACTCACTGAAATACAATTTTTCCCATGGGAGAATCGCCCCTGGATCTTGCAGCACGTCAAGGGCCGCGTCATAGAGACCATTCAGGTCGCAAAGATGGCGTTCATTCATGAGAGCTTCATAAGCAGAAAGGATGAGGGCAATTTCCTTATCCTTTTCCCCTCCCCGCTTTTCCTCACGGTTCCAGGAAAGGACGGCGTTCTTGAAATCTTCACCCGTCACATGACACGTTTCAAGTTCTGTCAATAGCTGGATGACACTGTCACAGAACCCCTTTTTATCGGCAAGGGTCCTAAAATAAGGCAATAGTTCCTTTCCAACAAGATACTCGATGGCTTCTGATGCAATGCGGGCCTGCGTATCCCGGGAAATCAGCATCCGTTCATTTTCCCGTCCGTTTAAGCGCAGGATTTCCCGCGGCAGGGCATCGATGGTACTCGTCTTGACGACGCCATGGCGACGGACCAGGTTTCTAAAATACAGGTTTGGCACAAGAAAAAGGGCTTTTCCATAAGGGTACTGAACCGCTTCTTTCAGGAAATCTGGTCGCATGGTCTCCCCAAGGCCCGTGATCCATAAGGTTTTTTCCATGGTTCCTCCTTTGCCAAGATTCTTTTCTTTGGCTTCTTCTCCTATTATGACGGAAGCAGAACAAAAGTTCAATATAGTCCGTATCATAGGGTGAAAATTAACCCAGCAATCACCTTATCCATAAAACAAAGGACCTTTCCTCGCTAAAGGAAAAGTCCTCTATGCTGTCAGCTCCCCCGCTTTTCATCCGTGTCTTCCCCAAAGATCCTGACTTCCGGTTCAAGAAGGACGCCATACTGGCTCCTGACCTTATATTGAATGGTTTTAATGAGGCGCAGCACGTCTCGCGCGGTTGCCTCCTCACGATTGATGACAAAGCCCGTATGCTTTTTGCTCACTTGAGCGCCGCCCATGACAAGGCCGGCAAGACCTGCCTGCCGGATAAGGGGACCTGTATAATAACCGGGCGGACGTTTGAAGGTGCTGCCCGCACTGGGGTACTCCAAGGGCTGCTTTTCCTTGCGGCGTTTCGTAAAGTCCGCCATTTCCGCTTCGATTTCACAGGATGCCTGAGCCCATAGCTCCATGACCGCTTCGACGATGACGCAGCCTGGATGATCCATGAAATAGGAATGACGGTAGCTGTAGGAAAGGTCCGTAGCCTTTGCGGTTTGAAAGTCCAGGTTTTCATCAAGGAAGGTCACTTCCTTGATGACATCGCTCATTTCCCCGCCATAGGCACCGGCATTCATGAGCACGGCACCGCCAAGGCTGCCGGGAATACCGATGGCAAACGTGAGGCCGCCCAGTCCATGGGCAGCCGCCAGTTGGGAAACCTGAGAAAGGGGCACGCCGCCGGCGGCGCGCAGTTCGTAACCAGTCACGAGCTGCGCGCCCCCTTCATCCAAATGAACAACAAGGCCTCGAATGCCGCCGTCACGGACGAGCATATTGGAGCCTTTCCCTAGGATAAGGTAAGGCACATCACAGTCCCGTGCCTTTTTCAAGAGGGCCTGGATCGCTTTGGCCTCCCGCACCGTCACAAATAGATCGGCCGGTCCGCCAATAGCAAAGGTCGTATGGTCCTTCATCGGTTCCCCGATGCTGAACGAATTTGGAAAATGCACCTTTACATACGCGCAAAGACCATCAAAGTCCATCATTCGACAGCTTCCTTGATGGTATCGCTGAAAGCCTTGGACAGGTCGCCCAGCATCATCTGGAAGCGGATGTAGTTTTGGATATATTCGCTGGCAACGGGATTTAGCTGCAGCACTTCATAAAGTTTCTGCATCTTTTGTACCTGAGCTTCGTCCGGTTTCTTTCCCTGATACTGGGCCAGTTCAATTTCTGACTTCTGCTTGAGGAAGTCCTTGACCATGGATTCCGCGTCCTTATCGGCCGCGAGTTTCGGTTTGACCTCCTGCATCTTTTTGTATTCGTGGGAATCGCGGATGGCTTCGCACACCTGATTCATTTGATCATATACGTTCATGGGATTTCTCCTCCTTTTTTTGGTTACGCCTCCTATTCTAACATAGAAAAGATTGGAATGCCAATTTTCTGTGATTGTACAGAAACTCCCATGAGGAGCTAAAAAAACGCAGGCCTTCTTTGTAAAGAGAAGACCTGCTGCAATATGTATGATTATCCTTTGTATTCGTAGTGCCACCATTCCATGTCGCTGCCGTTAAATCCACTTTGCGTCATGGCATAATCGAGAAGGCCGCGCAAATAGCGCTGGAGATCCGTACCACCTGGAAAAGCCCGATACTGAGCAGGTGACAGTTCATCAAAATCAGAGATCATCTTGATGGGGGTTCCCGTCTCAAGGTCATAGAGACTCACATCAAGGCTGCGCCCCGTATTATGGGAATAACCTTCACTTAAAGGGGGCAAAAGGCTGTCACGGGAAGGACCCAAGAGCAGCTTTGCCACAGCAAAATCTTCATAAGAACGGTAGCCTTCCCAGATAAGGAGCCCATACCCTTTAGAAGCCAGTATTTCTGCCGCCCGGCTCAAAGCTTGTGCGGCCTTACGGTTCAGTTCTGCCTTTTTGCTTGACACGATAGCTTCTCCAAATAGATTATTCGCCGTACTGTAGCGGAGGTCAAGTTTTGCCGTTGAAACAACATCGCTCACGCTTACAAGATCAAGCTTTTCTGCAGCTATTTTTGAAGGGACGGGAAAGGCCTTGGCTTTTTCCCTTGCCTGCGCCAAGGTCATGACCGGTTTGACGCGCCAAGGCCTGTCATTTTCGCCTCGCGTAAAAATTCGGCTGTAGGAATGATTGCCTATGCGCAGGCTGATTCCCAACCCTGATCCATTTCGGTCAAAACGGACGGGAGAGGACGTATCCGTATAGGGGCCCTTTTCCATCAGTGTATAGGCATCATAATGATTCTTTACCAAGGCAAAGCTGTTGCTTTTCGTAAAATCCCGATCATTTTTTTCAAGCTCATAAAGTAGTTCCAGTTCTCCTTGATGTTCCCGGACAAGGAGCACATCTCCGCCGCCGTGATAGTATCCAATCAAGGCCTCTTCATCAGGGGCCATCTCGTAGGGAGCTTCCTGAAAGGCTTCATCAGGCGGCTTGCCCGTATAGGTCATGGCAGGGTAGACATAACGGCCTGCAACAAGCTGGGATCCACCAGGGGACAGACGGACCGTACTGTCAGCTTTGACCGTAGGGCCTTCTTCCCGAAGGGTGTAGCTGTCCTTACGTTCAGGAGACAGATAAAACCAGTTCCAGCGCGTCCCATTTTCGCCGGGGAGCGCATAGCAGAGGGAAAAACCACTTTTTTGCGGCACCAAGGCAAGGGTTTCATGGGCATTTCCGAAATACCTAAGAGCAGACGGCTGGGTTGGGGTGACTGGTGCCGTGGCCTGAACAGTACCTGCTCCCCACAGCCCGATGAGGCAAAAACACAGCGTAAGGAGTTCTTTTTTCATATGGATCACTTTCCTTCCGGCTCCACTGGATCTTCATCAGGAAGAGGCACAACGGGCTCAACCACTTCTGCCACATGTTCCTTTCCCATTTTGCTTTTGACCTTGGCAGGGGGGAACGTGATCATAAAGGTCGTTCCCTTCCCCACTTCGCTCTGGACCTGGACCTTGGCTTTATGGATACGAATAATTTCCTTTGCAATGGCGAGGCCTAGGCCAGTTCCCGGGATATGGCGTGAGTGGGACTTATCCACCTTGTAAAAGCGTTCCCAGATATAGGGAAGGTCTTCCTGAGGGATCCCATACCCGTGGTCTGTCACCGTTAACACAGCGCCTCCGGTGCGGCTGGGAAGGACTTGGAAGACGATGGATGATGAATCAGGGGAATACTTCATTGCATTATCCCCCAAGATCATGACAAGCTGGAAGAGCCGGTCCCCGTTGCCCATGACCATGAGATTGTCATCAAGGTAGCGCTCGAGCCGGATATCCCGCTTTTGGGCCCGAACTTCCATCATGCTCACGACGTTTTCCGTAATCTCACCCAACGGCACAGGTTCCATTTCCTCATTTTCCTTGCGTTGGAGACGGCTGATTTCAAGAAGTTCATCGATCAGCCGTTCCAGGCGCTGGGTCTCATTATCAATGAGTTTCCTATATTTTTTTATATCATCCGGATCTGTGACCGTTCCATCGAGGATGGCCTGATTATATCCTTGGATGATAGTAATGGGCATCCGCAGTTCGTGGGAAACATTGGCTACAAAGTCGCGGCGCAGTTTTTCCATCTTATTGGTCTTAAGGACAAATTGTGCCAGGTCACGGCCCAAGGAATTCAGGGAGCGGCCCAAATCAGCCACTTCATCCTCCCCGTCTACGACAACCTTCAAGGAGTAATCGCCGGAAGCAATGGCCTTGGCGCTGTTTTTCATGTCTACAAGGGGACGCACAAGGCGCCGCGTGAGTCCTGACACAATGATGACACTGATGACGAGGGCGGCAATGCCGACAATGATCGAGTAGATATAGATATCGCGCAGGACACGGTTTAACCCATCAATGGGGGCAGCCAGCAAAATGGCCCCTGTAATTTCCTGATGTGAATCTTCCATGGGAAGCCCTACCAAGAGCACCTGTTCCTTATAGTAGGGATGAAAGAGCCGGGCATTGACACGGTTGCGTTCATAGACGCTCGAGAGAATAGATTTGACTTTATCATTGAGGGGACCGCCTTCCCGAAGCTGCTGGTCAATGGCTTCAACGGAGCTTCCCTTGCGGCGGGAGGAGGGGTCATTGGCGCCGGCACTCGGCATGTCGTGGGCTGTACGAAGATCTTTTTCCATATCCCGCATCGTTTCGGAGGCATTGATGAGGCGGTAATTGGAATCAAAGACCCAGATACGCGCGCCAATCAGTTGATCCACACTTGTAAGGTACTGGCTCAACATGGCGGACGACGCCCCTGACGCGTTGAAATAGCGGACAATGAGGGCTACTTCTCCCCCTTTTTGGTTCAGTTCCATCTCCTTTGTACGGAAGAAATAATCCGTAATCAAATAGGAAAGTCCTACGGAAATCCCTACGATGATAATGACAATAAGGCCCATGTAGCTATACATGAGCCTCGTACTTAATGACTTTTTCACTTCTTGACCTCAAACTTATAGCCAACGCCCCAAACGGTCACGATATCCCATTTCGCATCCTTGGGAATGTCCAATTTGTGGCGAACGCGCTTGATATGCGTATCGACCGTGCGGGTATCCCCGTAATACGTATACCCCCAAATTTTTTCAAGCAGCTGATTGCGTGAAAAAACAATGCCCGGGTTTGATGCAAGGCACCACAGAAGCTCCATTTCCTTTGCCGTAAAGGTCACTTCCCGGCCAAAGGCAACGACGCGATATTCACTTAAGTTGATCATGAGATCGGGATATTCAAGGACTTGCTTGTTCTGGGATTGCAGGAACTGGCTGCTGCGACGCAGGACAGCCTTAACGCGGGCGACAACTTCGCGGGTATTGAATGGCTTTGCGATGTAATCATCGGCCCCCATCTCCAGACCCAGGATACGGTCATCATCAAAATCCTTGGCGGTCAGCATGATGATTGGCACATCAGAAATCTTACGGACCTGTTTGCAGACTTCAAAACCATCGAGGACAGGCATCATGATATCCAGAAGGATGATGTCCGGTTTCCCCGCCTGGATCTGCACCAGGGCTTCCGCCCCATCGGCCGCTTCAATCACTTTGAAGCCTTCTTTTTTAAAATAAAGGCTCAAGATCTCTCGGATCTGTGCCTCATCATCAGCAATCAGTACGGTCTGTTGTCTTTCCATAGTTATAACAACCTTCCTTAACAGAATCCTCCCTCAAAGAAAGACCCATGCAAATTGGATATACCACTTGCTCCATTATACAGCGTAAAAATCGAAAGAACAAATAAAATCTTTATGACAAAAAAAGGAAATGACTGTGAAGTGCAGGATGTCTCCTTATTTGGCCAGCGAAAAAGACGCTCATAGATTCCTAAGAAAGACGCAACCTGATGATGGGTACGGATCTAAATGAGGCGCTGGATTTCCTGCGATATTTTGTTCTAGTCTGCCCGTCTTGCGCTTTTCGGAAACGCATGATTATGGAAGAACAAGTTTCCCTTATTTTACAATGAGGGCGCTCGATTTAACAAATTCCCCTGCCATCCCTAGCGAAAGGCTCTCTTGTTATCGTGTTTTTTCCATATCCTCACCCCCTGGAAATCGTCCAGTCAAAACGATTTATGGCCCGCAAGATTGAGGTAACGCCCAATGATGCAAGCGATGGAACCAGCCATATTCCAATGGATTCACTGAAGGCGATAACAACCTCATTGAGACGGTTAAAAAATAGGCGTAGGAACACGTGATTTCGGGAGATTGAGGAACAGGTTTTCTCTCAACTTGACAAAACAAAAAACCAGCAAATGTATTGTCAGCATCCAAACGGGAATTAATCCGTGAATCAATCCATTTTTGATAAAAACAAAACCGTACCTTGAAGCTTGAATCCATTTGCCAAAATTTTGCCACAAGAGACAAAAAGCCCGCACCCATGGAGGATGCGGGCAGATTTGTGATTATTTGCCGAAATAACGAGCCAGCAGGGCGTCGAAGGAACGGCCATGACGAGCTTCGTCTTTGCACATTTCATGAACAGTATCATGGATGGCATCGTAGCCAAGCTGTTTAGCCAAGGTAGCCAGTTCTTTCTTTCCTTTGCAGGCACCCTGTTCAGCAGCAGCTCTCATTTCGAGGTTCTTCTTGGTGCTGTCGGAAAGAACTTCGCCCAGCATTTCTGCAAACTTGGAAGCATGTTCAGCTTCTTCATGAGCAGCCTTTTCGTAATATAGACCAACTTCAGGATAGCCTTCACGGAAAGCAACGCGGCTCATTGCAAGGTACATACCAACTTCGGAGCATTCACCAGTGAAGTTTTGACGCAGGCCTTCGATGACTCTTTCATCTACGCCTTTGGCTACGCCAAGAACATGTTCATCGGCATATTCTTTTTTGCCTTCACCCATAACGGTGAACTTATCTTTCGGAGCACCGCACTGAGGGCACTTTTCAGGAGCTTCTTCCCCTTCATAAACATAACCACAGACGGAACAAATGAATTTTTTCATAGTAAAAACCTCCCCTTGAAATTGGCTTCTTCCATTTTTGGAAGAAGTATTTATTAATAATTATTTTTGCTTACATCCTTATTATAGCATCGAACTTATAAAATGCAAGCCCTTTTTACTTATTTTTTAAGAATTTTTATTTCTTCCGCCCTTCGTCCGCACCTTATAGGGACAGTCCTGTCGTTGGATCAAGACCAAGGGCAATATTCATGCTCTCCAAGGCCGCTCCGCTGGCACCTTTCCCGAGATTGTCAAACTGAGCCGATACAGTGATCCGGTCCATGTTCCCACAAATATAAAGACGCATGGAATCCTTTCCTGAAAGGGTATTTGATCCAAGCATGACTGGATTCTCCTCTTCTCCGGCTACGGAGAAAAAAGGAGAAGGGCCAAAAAATTCCCGATAGCCTTGACGGATATCCTCCAGCCGCTGATGGTCCCTATTTTCGATGCCCACGGTGACCAACATGCCCGAATAATACGGTGCCACAATGGGAAGGAAGATGGGAAGCGAAGCAAGGCCCGTATACTTCTTGATCTCCGGTAAATGTTTATGGGTTTGCCCCAAGGCATAGATACGGGGGGCATCGACCTCATGATCATGCGGCCCTTCGTATTCAGCAATCATCTTTTTCCCACCGCCGGAATAACCGGTCAAGGAGGTAATGGTCAGGGTCCTACTAGGTGAGACAAGGCCCATCTGGACCAGCGGCGCGATAACGGCAATGGACCCGCTGGCGTGACAGCCGGGAACGCTGATGCGGCTGCCATTTCGGATCTTTTCCAGAAAGGAAATCCCAAGTTCCGGAAATCCATAGGCCCACCGATCATCGCAGCGAAAAGCGGTCGATGTATCAATGATCTTTGTATCTACATCTTTGACGGTTTCTACCAGTTCGCGGCTTGCCGCGTCAGGAAGACAAAGAAAGGCGACATCCGCCTCAGCGACTTTTTGGGCCCGGGCAGGAAGGGATTTTCTCTCCTCTTCAGAAATTGTAAGGAGTTCAATATCTTTCCGTTCCATGAGCCGATCTTTCAGACGAAGTCCTGTGGTTCCTTGGGAACCATCAATAAATACCTTGATCATACGTTGTTTCTTCCCCTCATTGATAGTTTTTTTGGGGAAGACCGACGGTTTAGTCGCTCTTCCCTGTTATTCCATTATATCATCTTTAGTTTGATAAATCGCTTTCTTTTGGGAAGAAACTGTGAAGATTCAAGAAACCGCAGAAATAAAATGGATCTGTGAAGAAATGAAGTTCTCATTTTTCACAGATCCCTGCAGGATGATAGAATCAGACCTTTTTTACGAACAAAGCCCTCATGGCATTCATGACGGCCATGATAAGGACGCCTGTATCGGCAAAAATGGCCATCCACATATTGGCCAGGCCCAACGCCCCCAAGATAAGGACAATCACCTTGATCCCGATGGCAAAATAAATATTTTGGTGGACAATGGACACGCATTTTTTAGAGATGCGAATGACTTTCCCGATTTTCAAAGGATCATCATCCATCAAAACGACATCGGCAGCTTCGATGGCTGCATCGGACCCCATAGCCCCCATGGCAATCCCTACATCGGCTAGGGAAAGGACAGGCGCGTCATTGATGCCATCACCCACGAAAAGGACCTTTTCATTGCCATTTTTCTGCTGGGTAATCTTTTCCAGGAGTGTGACTTTATCTTCAGGTAAAAGTTCACTGTAGACACGCGAAATCCCCAGCTCCTGAGCGACCTTTTCCGCAACCTGTTTCGCATCACCAGTGAGCATAACCGTAGCGATGCCTTGTTTTTTCAGCTCGTCAATGGCCCTTATGGAATGCGGTTTCACGACATCAGCAATCAGGATGTGCCCTGCATATGTCCCATCAACGGCCATATGGACGAGAGTTCCCACTTGATGGCAGGGAAGATAGGAAATCCCCGCTTCTTCCATGAGCTTGGCATTGCCGCACAGTATGCTGCGTCCGTCAACGGTGGCCTGAATACCGCGGCCGCTCAGTTCTTTAATTTCCGTGACACGGCTGCGGTCCAGCGGTTTCCCGTAGGCTTTTTGAAGGCTTTTACTGATGGGATGGCTGGATGCATTTTCAGCAAGGGCGGCCCATTCAAGAAGGATATGGTCTTCAACAGGTGAATGATGGATGCCAACCACTTCAAAAACGCCCTTGGTCAGGGTCCCTGTCTTATCCATGACAACTGTGGCCGCCTGTGACAAGGTTTCCATATAGTTGGACCCTTTAATCAAAATGCCTTCGTGGCTTGCTCCGCCAATCCCGGCAAAGAATGTCAAAGGAACACTGAGCACCAAGGCACAGGGACAGCTGATGACAAGAAATGTCAGGCTCCGGTAAATCCAGCTTGACCACAAAGGTTCAAGGCCCATGAAGATCCGCACAAAGGGCGGAATAAGGGAAAGGGCCAAGGCACTGCAACAAACAATAGGCGTGTAATAGCGAGCGAATTTGGAGATGAAGTTTTCTGACTTAGATTTACGGCTTCCTGCATCTTCAACAAGTTCGAGGATCTTGCTGACCGTGGAATCACAGAATTCCTTTGACGTGCATATTTTAAGCACACCTTGCTGATTGATGGACCCGCTGACAACGGCCATCCCCGGTTCTACATCAAGAGGCAGGCTTTCTCCCGTAAGGGCGGCCGTATTAAGGGTAGAATGACCGCTTACGACCGTACCGTCAATCGGCACTTTTTCACCAGGCTGTACGACAATGAGGGTTCCTACGGCCACATCATCGGGATCGATGCGGATCAATTTCCCGTTTTCTTCAACATTAGCGTAATCAGGACGGATATCCATAAGTTCGCTGATGTTGCGGCGGCTCTTATCGACCGCATAGTCTTCAAATAGTTCCCCAACTTGATAAAAGAGCATAACAGCAATGGCTTCCGTGTATTCCCCATTTTGGAAGAATCCGAGGAAAAAAGCCCCTAAACTGGCAACGGCCATAAGAAAGTTTTCATCAAAAACCTGGCCGCGGCGAATATTTTTCCAAGCCTTGATCAGGATATTCCAGGAAATGACGGCGTAAGCCGCAAAATAAGGCAAGGATTCCCACAGCCTTGTCACGAGGGATTCGCCCGGTTTCATCGGGCCAGCATCCATAAAAAGATGAGCACCCGCCGTCAAGAGCGCGGCCGTAACGATGCGGATCAGGCTTTCTTTTTGTTCTGCTTCCATGATCTCTCCTTCTTGATTAAGTCAAATTTTAATTAAAAAGCAATCAGATCAGGACCTGAGCCTCTGCATCGACTTTTTCGCAGCGTTCCTTGACGGCTTTCATAACGGTTCCCGCATCCGCTCCCGGTTCAAATTCAATGGCCATCTTTTGGGTCATAAAATTAACAGCGGCCGTCTTGACGCCTGGAGTTTCCTGAGCGAGGCCCTCCATCTTGGCTGCACAGTTGGCACAGTCGACAACGATTGCATAACGTTTTTTCATCCAACTCACCTCACGATGTATTTTAATTAAATATTTATTTAATCGTTTAACTATGTTATACCCATTTTGAGTGGGTTTGTCAAGAGGATTCAGATGAATATGAAGCAAGGGGTTCATGGCCCAACCAGCACCTTTTCTATTTACTTGGATTAGAAATTGTGCCGATTCGATACAGTTACGTGTCATCATTGGCTTTAAAAGATTGATTTTATGGCAATGAGGTCATGGCACATAGTAAAATGATGCGATACACAATTTCAAGATAATCTCGCCCGAAAAAAGCTGTCGGCGGTCGAGCCACCGCTTGGAATGATTTCGTTTGTAGAAGAAGCATGATTCCCTGGGTCCTATATCGGTCAATCTTAAAATGACGGAACATGGTGCAGCAGGTTCTCGATCCATCATCATGAAGTAGGCCACAAACTGAACGTCAGCACTGGTTCGGATCGGCACTCTTAGTTTGCAGTTGAACTTATTAACGGGCTACTCTTTTGATATGGCTGATGCTTCCTCTCAAAATAACGCAAGCAAAACACAAAAGGACATGCGGGTTTCATTGTGCACAAAAACAGTTTTCGCAATTTTGCAGCCGCAAGGAATTGTTACTGCACGCCCATAAAGGACAAAAATGCCTCAAGCTGGATCCATATACAAGTTCAGCTTGAGGCGTCTTTTATTTTTCGTTGCGTTCCGTAATACCCCGTGTTCTCTTTTGAAGAAAGGGCTCGTACCTTACCTGGGCTGGAGTGATTTACGCTCCGAAGATAATCTGAAATCCTTGATAAACAACAAAGGTCACCACCCATGCCGTCACGAGCTGAAACACCGCTTCACCAAGGGTCCAGGCCCAGCTTCCTGATTCTTTCCTGATAGTCGCAAGGGCTGCCACACAGGGGACATAAAGCAGGCAAAAGACCATGAGGCACAAGGCATTAATGGAAGTAAAACCAATGCTTTCAAGAGCCTGCTGAAACCGGTCCATGCCCTCTCCGCTTGTTGCATTGGTGATTCCAAAAAGAACGGCACAGCTTGATACAACCACTTCTTTTGCTGAAATTCCTGCAAGAAGGGCCACCGTAATCTGCCAAAATCCCAGTCCAATAGGAGCAAAAAGAGGCACCAGGGAGTGTCCTAAGAGAGCTCCCAGACTTTGTGTCGGATCTTCCGTATACCCTTGGGGTCCAAAGTTCAAGAGCCCCCAGATCACGATTGTCCCTAAGAAGATGATAGTTCCTGCTTTTTGCAGGTAGCCTTTGACTTTATCTGAAACATAGATGCCAACTGTACGCATATCCGGCATTTTATATTCAGGAAGCTCAATGAGGAGGTAATCCTCCTTGTCCAGATGACGGGCAACATCGGTCCAATGGATCAAGAGGGAAACGCCAATGGCAACAAAAATGCCAATGATGTACATGGAATAAGCAGCCACCATCGCATATTCATTGAAGAAGATTTCCGAAAAGAGAATATAGATGGTCAGGCGAGCGTTGCAGCTCATGAACGGAGTAACGAGCATGACCTTGTAGCGGTCCCGTTTATTTTCAAGACCTCGGGATGCCATAATGGCAGGCACGGTACATCCGAAACCAACGAGCATAGGGATAAAGGCACGGCCCGATAACCCAACCTTTCCCATGATATTTTCCATGACATAAGCAACGCGGGCCATATAGCCACTGTCCTCCAAAAAACCCAGGCTCAGAAAAAGAATCAGGATATTGGGAAGAAACGTGATGATGGTTCCCACCCCCGCAAGGGCCCCATCAAGGATCAGGGACTGCAGGGGCTTTGCGACCAACTGGGCCGACATGGCGGCAGCCATAAAATCTGTGAGGGCAGAAATACCGTCTTCAAGAAATCCGCTTAAAAAGTCCCCCACCGTGAAGGTAAGGAAAAAAATGAAGGCCATGATGAGAAGAAAAATAGGAATGCCCCATGTCTTATCCGTAAAGATTCGGTCCAGACGATCGGTGAATTCATCCCTTTTTTCCTTGTGGATGACCACTTCCCGAATGATTTCTTCAATAAAGTCATACTTTTGCCGAATGATATCGATTTCATAGCTCCGGTCCAGCACGTCGGGCAAGTTCACAGGAAGCTTTTCCATCACTTCCTTATCGCGCTCCAAAAGTTTGATGGAGGCCCAGCGGCGATTGGGAACATCCGTATAATGAGTTTCAAGAAAAGCGGAAATCTGGTCGATTCGGTCTTCGATATCATCGGAATAGACCATGGCATATTCCTGATGATTGAGTTCATGGGTACTGGGTTGATCATGGTCGTGAATCAAGGGATCGGTCGTATTCACGTCCTTATGGTGAGCCGCGGCGTGAATGAGCACTTCAAGGCCCCGTCGCTTTCTAGCTGATACGGGAATGACCGGGATGCCGAGCATTTCTGGCAGCCGGTGCAGGTCAATCTCCAGCCCACGTTTTTCTACAATATCCATCATGTTAAGGGCCATGACCACCGGCTTACCCAGTTCAAGGAGCTGAAGCGTCAGATAGAGACTGCGTTCAAGGGCCGATGCGTCAACTACGTTGATGACGACATCCACCTCATCACTGAGGATGAATTTCCGGGAAACAATTTCTTCCATGGTGTAACTTGTGAGACTGTAGGTCCCGGGCAGATCGACAAGACGGATATTCATGTTGTGGTGGCGGATGGCACCCTCTACTTTTTCCACAGTCACGCCCGGCCAGTTCGCGACTTTAAGATTGGCGCCTGTATAGGCGTTGAACAAGGTCGTCTTCCCGCAGTTCGGGTTCCCAATGAAGCCAATGGTGAGATTTGTCTTTGCGTCAGCCATGATAGACCTCCCTTGTCACGTCGACATTGCGTGTCAGGTTGTAGCCCATGGCAAATCGGGTGCCCCGGACGGTCACAATCATGACGCCCTTTCCTTTACGGTCCACAACATCGACCGTTGTCCCCGGCGTCATCCCAAGGGCAAGGAGACGGCGTTCAATTTCAAAAGGCAAATGGAAAGCATCGATCATGGCGGTCTCCCCTTTGCCAAGTTCATTTAGTTTCATATCTCTGACTCCCCCAATTTAACAGCTCTTCCTATTCTAATTTGTTCTACTCATCTTGTCCACTTTATTGAGGAAAAAGACGAAGGAAAATTGCAGATTCTTTCTCGTTGCCTCTTTTCCCCCAACCGATATATACTATATGAAGAAAGGAATTTGCGTTCGAAAGGAGGCCCGGTCATGATCCTCAATACAGGCAACCGCACGGATATACCCGCTTTTTATACCCCTTGGTTCATGAACCGAGTAAAAAGCGGTGAAGTCCTAGTCCGCAGTCCTTATGCGGAAAATCAGGTCACGCGCTATCGTCTCGACCCCAGTGTCGTTGACCTCCTTGTTTTTTGTACGAAGAACCCCTATCCCATCCTGCCCCATCTAAAATCGCTGAGCATCTTTGATACCTTTTGGCATGTGACGATTACGCCCTATGGCAGGGACATCGAACCCAACGTGCCTAGCAAAAGGGACATTCTTTCGGCGTTCCAGTACCTGTCCCATCAGATAGGCGCAAATCGCATCGTCTGGCGTTACGACCCCATTCTCATCAATCATACCTACACGACGGCATACCATATCGAAGCCTTTCGCTCCATGGCAGAAACGCTTCAAGGCTATACACACCAAGTGGTCATTAGCTTCATCGATCTTTATGAAAAAACAAAGCGCAACTTTCCAGAAGCCCGTCCCGTCAGCGCCCATGACCAGGTGCTCCTCGTCAATGCCTTTTCGGAAATTGCCAAAAAGACAGGGCTCGCCATCCATCTGTGCTGTGAATCGGCCATCTTGGAGCGGGACAATGTCGATGCGAATGGCTGTCTGTCCCAGGCTGTCCTCGAAGAAGCTCTTGGTGAAAAACTTTCCGTACCACGCCGCAAAGCACCGCGGGAAGGCTGTACCTGTCTTCTTGGAGCCGATATCGGCGCTTATAATACATGCTCTCATTTCTGCCGCTATTGCTATGCCAATTACGATGAAGCCCTGGTGAGGAAAAACTACCAGCGCCACGACCCTGCGTCAGCCCTTCTCATCGGGCATCTTGAACAGGGGGATATCATCAAGGACGCCCAGCAAAAAAGCTGGAAGAGTCCTGAAATTTCATTATTCTAAGGAGGATTACACCCATGCTTGAAGTTGGAACAAAAGCACCTGATTTTACCCTGCAGAACCAAGAAGGAAAGGAAGTCTCCCTATCAGACTTCAAAGGGAAGAAAGTCATCCTCTACTTCTATCCGAAAGACTTGACAAGCGGCTGCACGAAACAAGCCTGCGGCTTTAAAGAACGCTACCCTCTCATTACGGAAAAAGGCGCCGTTGTGATCGGTATCAGTAAGGACAGCGTCAAAAAGCACGAGGAATTTGTGACGACCTACGCCCTTCCCTTTACGCTTCTTTCCGATCCAGAACATAAGGTCCAGGAACTTTATGACGTATGGAAGGAAAAGAGCCTGTACGGGCGGAAATACATGGGCACGGAACGCTCAACCTACCTCATTGATGAAGAAGGCACCATTGTAAAGGCGCTGCAGAAAGTACAGCCGGCTAAGAATCCCGAGCAGATGGTAAAGGTTTTAGGATGATTGTACTCAAAGCAAAAATCACTCCGATTCTGCATCATGACATACCTCCATTGCTTAATCCATATTTTATGGATGCAATGGAGGAAAAGATTGGAAGGCAAAGGCCCATAACACACGGTGCCAAACCGCCATTTTCATCTACCATCCACTCCCGTAAGCAAGCATATTTGTTACAATCCTGCTAAGAAAATCTATTCGAAACTTCGTCGTACACGAAAACGATTCCGCTGCTTTTTATATCCGCCTGATACTATGCGGATGTAAGGGATAAAAGGGCTCTGCACTCCGCAGTCTTACAATGGAGCGCTCTCTGGATACGTCCCCTGCAC
Organism: Acidaminococcus sp. BV3L6; assembly: GCF_000468835.1. Classification (NCBI taxonomy): domain Bacteria; kingdom Bacillati; phylum Bacillota; class Negativicutes; order Acidaminococcales; family Acidaminococcaceae; genus Acidaminococcus; species Acidaminococcus sp. BV3L6. The sequence goes on from NZ_AWUR01000044.1 coordinate 46,913, forward strand.
GATTTCTCGCTTCGCTGTTTTGATCCATTTTATAGCTTTCACGGCCCTGCGGCGAGAATACAAAGACAACCCATCATAAAGCTAGCCCTAACTCGACTGTAAGCGCAGAGTCGGGTTAGGGCTCTTGTTCTTTAATTGAAGTCTTTAATTAACTGATCTTTTGAAATATAGGGATACCAATAGCAGCTGAAACGACCCACCTTCCTCATTTTATGCTTTACTTTGACGGTCCAGGAATTCTTCTCGCGCTTTTGCCACCGCGACGATATGCTCAGATACGGTGGTGCAGCAGCCGCCAACGGCACGGGCGCCGGCTTCCATATATGTCCGGGCATAGTCCTTGAAGGAATGGCCGTCGCCTTTCCCATTCCAGGTCTTGGTAACCGGATCGTAGGTTTCCCCGCTGTTAGGATACACGACAATCGGAAGATCCGTTTCTTTTCCAAGTTCCTTGATAAGGCTTTCAAGGTATTCCAGTTTTGTGCAGTTGACGCCGAGGGCCCTTAGACGCGGATAGCCGCTACGGAAGGCAGCAGCACAGTCCCGGATGAGGTCGCCTTCGTTGATATGAAGCCCATCCTTACAAGAGAAACTGATCCAGTAATCAGCGCCGAGCCGCTCTGCAATGGCCGCTTCAATTTTGGCTTCACCAAGGGAAGGCTGGGTCTCAAAAAGGAGGACATCGGCGCCGGCTTCCCACAAAAGCTCAGCCCGTCTTTGATGGAAGTCATGAAGGGCAGCGTCAGGAATGCCGTAATGGCCTTTATATTCCGAGCCATCAGCCAGATAAGCGCCATAAGGCCCGATGCCAGCTAGACACATGGGATAGGCGCGGTCCGCGGCCTTGCCTTCTTTTTCCCACCACTCGTTACGGGCTTCCTGGAAGACCTTGACTGAACGGACAATGAGATCCTCGGCTTCTTTTTCCGAAAGGCCATTTGCCATGAGTCCAGGAATGGTGGCCTGATAGCTGCAGGTAATGCCCGCGTCCGCGCCGGCATGGAAATAATCCAGATGGACCTTTTTTACTAATTCGGGCTGATCCAAGAGCACACGTGCTGTCCACAGGGAGTTATTGAGATTGGCGCCCAAATGCTCCAGGGCTGTCCCCATGGATCCGTCAATGACACAGATCTGTTTTTTTTCAAGAATCTTTGCAAGGGTTTGTCTCATCTTTTCTTACTTCCTTTCCTCAATGGTTCCAAAACTGACAACGGGCGGGTGCTCTCCACGCTCATATGCTGGTAGGTAACGGTCCCAGAAGTCCTTTACAAGCCGCATGATTTCCTTTTGCTGCGTAAAGACAAACAGCAGGGTCATCATGACATACACAGCGGACAGGATATCGGTCATAGCCCAAAGGGCATCGGCTTTGATATCATACATGATGACACAAGGAACCATGTAGTACAGCATGTAGATCTTTACGGCAACCCGATTGCGCTCCGTATCGCCAAAGGCATAGTTGATGGATTTTTCGCAGCTGTAATACATGCCTACAATGGTCGTCCATGCAAAAATCGTGATGGCAATGGCCATGAACCAAGCCCCAAAAATGCCATAAGCGTCGCGGAAAGCCACAGTCGTCAGGCGGGCACTGTCAACTCCCGGATGGGTCACATAGACATTGGTCAGGATGATCGAAAGGGCAGTCACGCTGCAGACCACGATTGTATCGAGAAAGACTTCCCCCCACCCCCATGAAGCCTGCCGCACAGGATGATCCGTACGGGCCGAAGCATGGGCAATGATGCCATATCCAGTTCCGGCATCATTGGAATAAAGCCCCCTGGCAATGCCATAGCGCAGGGCGTCTTTCACCGTGGCCCCGGCAAATCCGCCTACGGCAGCGGTCGGTGTAAACGCGCTTTCAAGGATGAGCCAAAAAGCCTTGGGCACATCGGCCAGATGGATCAAAAGAATCCCCATCCCTCCAAGAATATAGAGCAGAGCCATAAAAGGAACGATTTTTTCCATGACGGCACTGATTCTCTTGAGGCCGCCAAAGATCGTTGCAAAACAGGTCACGCCAAGGACAGCCACACTGATCCGCGGATCAAGGCCAAACCCCTCCTGCATTGCACCAACCACGGATTCGGTTTGCACGCAGTCTGTCCAAGGTCCCAAGGTAAAGCAGGCAATGGCAAGGAGGATGGCGCCTTTTTTCCAGCCCAAGGCATTTTTCATCACAAAGGAGCGGTCGCACATATATTCATCCATGGATTTTGAATACTTCACGCGGAAACGCTGCCCCAGGATGATTTCACACGCTTTCGTGGACATCCCCAAAAAGCCTGAGGCCCACATCCAAAAAACAGCTCCAGGACCGCCGGATACAATTGCCGTTGCCACGCCGCCAATATTCCCGACACCGATGGTGTTTGCCATGGCCGTGCAGGCAGCTGCAAAACCTGAAACCGTGCCCTGCCCTTCCCCATGAGCAAACATACGGCCAAAGGTATTGCGAAAATGAAACGCATAGCTGCGGAAATTATATCGGAACCGAAACCGGATACTCAAATAAAGTCCCGTTCCCAAAAGAATCACAATCATGGGCGTCCCCCAGAGCGCATCCGACAGAGCGATTAAAGACGATACGATCATCTGCATTCCTTCCTTTCTTCCTCTTGCTTTGCTGCGTACCCTCCGGCTACGGCCGAGGGACCCTTTGTACCTTCCTAGCAGCCTTGCTTTCTTTTTTCTTCTTCCCTACAACAATATGGCATCTATTTAATCATGACGCACAAGAAGCTCAATGCCTTCCTGCTGATAGACCCGGATGATTTCCTTGATGAACTGGTGACGAATCTTGGTCTCATCAACGATGTTGCGGATGCGCAGGACAACCTTCAAGGTAATCCCGTATTCCCCCATTTTATCAAACCGTACAGCCGGCATAAATCCCTTGACGCCATACTGGCTCCGGTCCAGGATGCTGCGTGCAACCCTGAGGGTAACCCGCTCAACCGCTTCCAGATCATTTCCATAAGTGATGGTCAACGGGATGGCAATCGTGCATTCCGCCTGTGGCTGCTCATAATTGGTAATGATTGAGGCTGCAATGCTTTTATTAGGGACAATGATCATATTTCCTGTTGACGTCCGAAGGGTCGTATTGCGCCAGTTCATATCGACAACCCGCCCCGATTCGCCACTGGAAAGGCTGATATAGTCCCCCATATGGACCTGACGGGAAACGATCGTGGTGATACCGGAAAACAAATTGCTCAGTGTGTCCTGCAAGGCTAAGGCCGAAGCCAGTCCCCCAGCTCCCAAAGCAGTCAGCAAGGGAGAAATGGAAATTCCGTAAGAACTGAGGATAATGAGGAAACCCGCCATGTAGATGGCAAGATCAATGACCGTCGTCAAGATAGACATGGAAGACGATTCGCTTTCCCGCCGCGTCATCCTCGCCTTAATCAGGGAAGAAGACAGATGGGCAATGAAAAAGGTCACCGTAATGAGGAGCAGACTGCGAAAATGGTTTTCCATCAGCTCCTTGATGAACCAAGGGACATTCAGGAAATCCTTGGCCATGCGGCTTCCTGCCAGCATCCCTACCAGTGTTGGCATGAAGCGGAAGGTACTTTTCCACGTCTTTTCCTTGATATGGGTGATTTTTACCAAGATTACGATCAAAAACCGGAAAACAAAATGAAAAAGGAGGATGCCCAATAAATTAAAGAAAATAAAAGCTAGAAAATGTACATGCGGTCCTCCGTGCTTTAGCTCATTTTTTGCAATGGCAAGTATTGTCTCATCCATGATAGTTGTCTAGATCCTTTCTTGACGGAATCATTTGCGTTCCGTATTTTTCAAAGATTGGCTTTCCAAATAGCGAAAGGCCTTATCATCCTGCCATTTCGCCTTGTCAAGCGCCCTGTGCCATGCCTTAATATCAAGAGAGCCTGGCTTTGTTTGCTCCCCCATAATAAGGTCCAATAGAAAGACCGGCCGCTTGCCACCCAAGGAAAGCATCTTCATACATGTAAGGCAATAGGTTAGGACATTCTCACAAGGCAGCTGCAAAACGCAGCGATCAAGCGCGCAAAAAGCACCTGCAGGATCTTTACGTTTAAAAAAGGAATTACCGCAGCACGGGGCATGGTCCCTGTTGTAGGGGGCCTCCCGTACCGTAATGCTCATTTTTCGGAGCAGGCTGCGCACACTGTCATAAAGGGAATCCCGCCCCCTTACAAGACAGGGATCGTGAATGGTCAACGTCAGCTGGTCATAGCGCGGCAAAAAAAAGGCGTCCAGGCGATCAATATATTCATACAAAGATAAGGTGCGGATGCCCTCATAACGGGTTCGCCAGTGATTGTCGCAGGAAGGACAGACATTAATGATGACCGCGCCCTGAGGCAGCTCAGGATTCCTCCGGCAACAGATGCCGTGAGGCTTAAGCGAGGGATCTATGGCATGAAGCTTTTCATAGACCCGTTCAGTGAGTTTCGGCTTATAAAGACACAAGCCGCAGCTTGGATTAAAAAACATGGATTATTCTCCTTTCACCTTGTTATGAAAAGACCGGATTTCCTGTACGGCTGTCGGCAAGAGAATCAAAACCGCACCCAGGAACATGCCAGGCGTGAAGCGTTCATGGAGCAAAAACGTGGAAAGGAGAACGGCCACAATAGGATCGATATAGGTATAAAGGGCAATGGCAGCCGCCTCCAGTTTGGGCAGGGCGCTGAAGAAAAGAGCGTACGTAAAGCCTATCACAAATAGACTCAAAAACAGCAGATAGCCCCATTCGCTACCCGTCAGCACAAGATGGGAGACGTCTTCCGTCCAGAAAACATAGGGTAAAAGGATCAGGGCGGCCAAAATGACTTCCACAAGGGTCGATTCATAGGGGGTAAGGCCCCCCAAGGTCTTATTGATCATCATGACACAGACATAAAAGAAAGCCGCTAGGAGCCCATATATCATGCCCTCTGCATTGGCCCCGCTTGATTCCCCAAAGATGCCGGAGACCAGGATCATACCGCAAAAAGCAAAGAGCACGCTGAGTACCTTACCTTTCGTCAGTTGTTCCCCAAAACTAAAGGGCGAAAAAAAGAGCACAAAGATAGGCGCCATATAGTAGCAAATGACTGCTGCGGCTACGGTCGTGCTGGCAAAGGCCTTAAAGAGAAAGATCCAGGTAAACCCCATGGCAAAGCCGCAGGAAAAAAGCTTATACCTGTGTTCCCAGAGTTTTTCCCGCGCGGCCTCTCCTTTTTGCGCAGGCAAAGATAAAGAGGAAAAAGCGCCCAAAAACGCGCGGCAAAAGGCAATGACGCTTTCGGGAAGTGGAATATGGCGCACAATGAGTCCAACCGTAGCAAAGACAAGCATGGAGAAGATGATGGATAAACGGGCTTTTGCCGATGAAGAGATTATGGCGGCCTTCCTTTCTATCGAGATTGCGTATTTTTATATTTTAATGGGAAAAGATAAAAAAGAGCAAGAAAAAACTGGAACAAAATAAATTGCCCCAGCTTTTTACTATGAAATTGTATCGAAGGTTACGCCTTTTTGGATAGTTTCCACATATTAAAGCCCATGGATTCGTCCTTCTCCCGCATGATGATCGTGTTAAAACAGGTGACGATGATTTTGGCGGTAATTCCGATGACGCCCGAGACCATATGGCTGCCCTATGTATTGCCACTTCCCCGCCAAGGGCGATATTAAAATGTCCATAGGGCTTTTTCTGAAACATATCGAGAGTTCCTGTGAGGGAAATGATTTCCTTGATGCCGTAAAGTTTCGTTTCCCTATATTCTTTCCTGTCAGGGTGAAAAAAGCCCAACGTGACTTCCCGGACGGTGCCAATGCCCTGAATCATTCCAAAGGTGATGTGCTCTTTTTCAACAAAGGCAACAAGGCTGTCATGGATTTCATCGCCCCCCTCAAGGCAGACCACAAAATGGGGTTCATCAATTTTACCATATTCCATCAATTTTCTCCTTACCGATCAAGACGATTCACGATTTCCGTCAAGGCCACACTGGCCTTTTTATAGACAAGATAGGTAAGAAAACTTACGATTCCGTATTTGATGAGGTTAAAGGGCAGGACCGTAAATAAGAGATAATCTATGAGGGAATCTACAAAAGGATTGACGGCTCGCCCCATCTTGAGGATGGTTTCAAGAGGGATCCCGTAGAGCTTCACATACATGGGAATGGCAAAGTAATAGTTTGTCACAACGGCAAAGATACTGGCAATGAGGGAGCCAGACACAAGGGCATAGAGGGCGCCTTTTTTTGAATGATGGAGATGGTAGAAGATGGTGCTTGGGACGACATAAGCAATGGAACAGAAAAGGTTCATGACCTCTCCTACAAGGGCGCTGTTTGTCCCGATAATGACAAGTTTCAAAAGGATCTTGACAAAGGCAGCCAAGGCCCCGGCAATGGGTCCCAGAAAAAAGCCGCCGAAAAGGGCCGGCATATCAGAGATTTCGAATTTCATGTAGGCAGGTGCAAAAGGCAAGGGAAATTCGAAACTCATGAGAAGAAAGGATAAGGCCCCCAAAAGGCCGATAAAAACGACGGCACGAGTCGTCAGTGGACGATTGACAAACATAATGCCTCCCAATGATATAGAAAACTGGCGATTTCGACATAGGAAAAGGGGTGCCGCGAAAGCACCCCCTGGAATCGTTCCTTAGAGAAGGACTTCTTTATTTTCCAGGATGAAGAGACAAATCGTGCAGGACGGGCAGAAACAGTATTTCTTGCCTTCGGCCTTCAGGTCGTGGGCCTTTTTTGCAAGCTGGGCTGCCGTTTCTTCACCGAAGATCTTCTTACCTGCAGCAGATTCAAAGAACGGAATGACGTCATCAAGGGTGTTGATGTCTTCTCCCACTTCCTTTAAGAGCTTAGTGTTCATTTCCTGCTGACGGTCCGTACCAACAGCTGCGAGCCATTCCATACAGACGGCTTTCAGTTCAGGACAGGTGGAAGGCAGCGTGCAAAGTTCTTCCACCTTGGATTTGATGGCAGCAAACGTAACGGTTGACATGGGACTCCCCTCCTTATTGTTGTAGATACACTTTCATTCTACCATGAAGCGTTGTCAATGACAAGGTGGCGGAAAGTTGGATCCCGATAAAAACTAGACTGATAATTATGTAGAACATGCCATTACTTCCAGTGCCCAGCTTATTGAAGCGGAAGAGAAAGACAAAGAGTCTGTCGACCAAAAGACCGTAAGAGGAATCACAATCGTCCCGGGACGACCTGCGTACGTATTTTTCCTTTGAACTCGACTCGAAGAGCCGATTCGCCTTTGCCAAGGCGGATTTGCTTCCGCCGCCCTGAGGCAATGACCCAAGAGCAAAGGACAGTATGGCAAGGTCTTGATGGAAAAGACGGGTAACCGTGACCCTGACGCGCCTTTTTTGAAGGCTTGGTGCGAATTGGTGCGATGCGGCAACCACCTTTAAGCAGTTGTGTCTTTTCTCCATAAAAAAGAGACTGTGAAAAAAGGATTTCCCCATTTTTCACAGCCTCTATGAACTTATACTTTTTTCTTTAAAACACCCAGAAGGACCGCCCCAACGACGGAGCCTACAGCAAGGGATACGAGATACATGCCGGTATTTTGGACAACGCCAAAGACAAATATTCCGCCGTGCGGCGCGGGCACAGAGCAGCCAAAGTACATGCTGAGGGCCCCTGCTACCGCAGCACCAATGGCGCATGACGGGATGACCCTCATCGGATCTTCTGCAGCAAAAGGAATGGCCCCTTCCGTAATGAAAGCAAGACCCATGACAAAAGTCGAGACAAAGGACTTGCGATCTTTTTCCGTGAACTTGCTGCGGAAGCACTGCGTTGCAATGGCAATGGCTACGGGGGGCACCATGCCGCCTATCATGACAGCAGCCATGAAGGGGGATGAAACGGCGGACCCATCGGCGCCAGCAAGGGAAGCCGTGCCAAAAACATAGGCAGCCTTGTTGAGCGGCCCGCCAAAGTCAATGCTCATCATACCACCCAGGATAAAGCCCATGAGAACTTTGCTCGTGCCGCCCATATGAGCCAGGGAACCAGTCACCCACTGATTAAAGGAAGCCATGACAGGGTTGATGACGCCAGCCATGAGAGCCCCAATGAGAAGGAGACCGATGACGGGATAGATGAGAATTGGTTTCAGGCTTTCCAGAGACTGAGGCAAACCGCTTACGAGTTTCTTTAATAGAAGAATGAGGTAGCCGGCTGCAAAACCGCCGATAAGCGCCCCAAAAAAACCACTGCCGCCCGCACTTGCAAGGGCGCCGGTCATGATACCGACAAGAAGACCCGGCCTGTCGGCAATGCTCTGACTAATGAAGCCTGCGAGCATGGGCATCATGAAGCCAAAGGCCATGCTCCCCGTATTTTTGAGGAAGGCCGCAAAAGGCGTGCTGTTCCCGAACTGGGCCGTCCCCGCAGCACTCATATCAGCAAGGAAGGCAAGGGCGATGAGGATGCCCCCGCCAATGACAAAGGGCAGCATATGGGAAACGCCGTCCATAAGGTGCTTATAGATCTTACGGGCACCGCTTTCTGCGGCTTCTTCCGCTGCGGTTTTACTTCCGCCGGTCTCCCCTTCAAAAATGGGGACCTTCCCCGAAAGGGCTTCATCAAGGAGGGCATCCGCTTTATTGATACCGTCCGCAACCTTTACGATGACGACACGTTTTCCCTTGAAGCGGTTCATGGGAACGTACTTATCAGCAGCGACGATGATGCCTTCCGCCCCTTCGATTTCTTCAGCCGTGAGGGCATGCTTGATGCCGCTTTGGCCGTTGGTCTCAACTTTGATGGAAATACCCTTTTTGGCCGCATGTTGCTCCAGGCTTTCGGCCGCCATATAAGTGTGAGCAATGCCCGTCGGGCAGGCTGTGACGGCAAGGACCTGATAGGGTGCCTTCTTATCCCCTGCCACAGCAGGAGTGGCTTCTTCTGCCGGCTCTTCGTCAGCATACTTTTCCGCTTCAGCTTTTGTGATGAGAGCAAAAAGTTCGTCCTCACTTGTTACAGCCATGAGACCATTAATAAAATCAGGGTCCATGAGGAGCGTCGACAGGCGGCTCAATACGTCCAAATGGACGTTGTCCTTACTGTCCGGTGCGGCAATGAGGAAAAAGAGTTTTGCTGGCTGTCCGTCGAGGGAATCAAATTCCACGCCATCAAGGCAGCGCATAAAGGCAAGACCAGGACGTGTGACAGCACTCGTCTTGGCATGAGGAATGGCAACGCCCTCGCCAACACCTGTACTGCCCTCTTCTTCCCGCTTAAGAACGCAGGCTTCGTACGTTTCCACATCGGCGACGTTTCCTTGTTTGGCCATGAGACCCACCAAGGTATGGAGGGCGTCTTTTTTGTCAGTGGCGTGACCTTCTAAGAGGACACTCTCTTTTTTGAGCAGATCCGTGATTTTCATGTCATTCTCCCTTTTCAATCAGTTCTTTCATCGCCGCTTGACTTGCTAAATGCATTGTAAAGGCCGTGGCACTGCCAGCGCAGATGCCCCAATGGAGAGCCTTTGCATAATCACCGGTCTTTTCGTACCCTGCGAGAAAACCTGCGACCATACTGTCACCGGCACCAACTGTATTGAGGACTTTTCCCTTTGGGGCCCTGTGGTGATGAGCATGGCCTTTTTCATCGATAAGAAGGGCACCCTCTCCGCCTAAGGAGACAAGGACATTCCGCGCTCCCAGCTGCTGCATCTGCTGCGCCGCGATTTCGATGGCAGAAAGACCATCAAGCTTTTTACCTACGATTTCCTCGAGTTCTTCTAGATTGGGTTTTACGAGGAAGGGGTGATAGGGCAGCGCTTTTGTAAGAAGCATGCCCGTTGCATCGATAACGCAGCGTGTGCCGCGGGCTTCCATCCTCGCTGCAAGATCTGCGTAGAGCGTATCGGCAGCTTTTTTAGGTGCACTCCCGGAAAGGACGAGGGTATCATCTTTTCCGAGACCTTCAAGACGGGTTGTAAGGTCAGCTAATTCCTTTTCCGCCACTTCTGGTCCGGCGCCGTTAATGGCCGTCTCTTCCTTTCCCCGCACTTTCACGTTGATGCGGGTAAAGCCTTTTTCAACCGAAAGAAGCTGAGCCTTGATGCCTTCTTTTTGGACAAGGTGCTCCAGGTTTTCCCCTGTAAAGCCCGCTTTGAAGCCAATTACCGTTGTCTCGGCGCCGAGACGGGAAAGGATGATGGACACGTTGATGCCCTTGCCGCCGGGGTAAATGGCTTCCTTCGTGCTTCGGTTGATGGCGCCAACCGTAAGGTTTTCCACGTCCACAATATAGTCAAGGGACGGATTGAGTGTTACCGTATAGATCATGGCTGTTTCCTTTCTTCCACAAGGTCCCTGAAATTCATGACATGAATGGAAAGAGCTTCACAAATGGAGCGATTTCCCTCGTCGGTCACAGCCGCAAGTTCCGTTTCAAAGCTGTGGTCCCAGTGCGCATCGGCACTAAGAATGGCGTCATCAAGACCAGGATGGACCATGATTTCCGTTACCCCTTGATAATGACTTAAAAGGATCTGTCGGATGGTCTTTTTATCCACGGCCCGTCCTGCTACGATGCCGCCAAAGGCATCAGGCACGACAAGCTGAAAGGCTTTAGCCTTCTTTCGTGCCCGTTCGGCAAGAACGTGAAGCCCCGTACGGCCAATTTGTTCGCCCAGGTTCTTAAGCGTCGTCTGACGCAAATCCACGGGGATGGAAGGAATTCGCATGGCAGGGATCATATAGCGGGCGCACAGGTCAAGGGCCACATCGATAAGGCCAGGCAGGACATGCATATGCTGATGACTGTCCACATGGGTCGGAATGAGGCCGGAAGCAAGAAACTTCTCAATCTGGGCTTCCCACTCGTGGCGCACATCGCTCATCCGGATTTTCCCTTTCGCATAGGCTTTGACAAAGGCCCCGTGGTCTGCGTAAAAGCGGCCCGTCTTGGGGTCAATGAGGGAAGGAATCTGTTTTGGCGCTAGGATCGGCGTACCATCCACAACGGTCAAATGAACCCCGACACCGAGTTCAGGCAGCTCCTTGGCTGTCTTTACAGCATCAGCAAAGGCATTCCCCATGACCATAAGGGTTGCCGAACGGATAAGCCCATTTTGGCAGCCTTCCCGAACGGCTCCATTGATGAGCTCGTGACGGCCAAAATCATCGGCATTCACAATGATTCCTATCTTGTTCACAGCAGCAAATTCCTCTTTTCTATGGCGGACCCATGCCCGCTTTGATAAACCACAAAATTTTACCATAAATTGAAGCGTCCTTGCAACGCAGGAAGGGAAAAGCCCTTACCTATCCATGTCCGAAAACCGCGAGCTTTTTTCGTGGAATCGTGGTATAGTGTGAAAAAAGGAGGTGTTCCCCGCTTATGAAGTTACCCGTCAAAGAAGCCTATGAGGCCTACCGCAGCCGCGACACGTCCTACGACGGTGTGCTTTTTGTTGGAATCAAATCAACGGGCATCTACTGCCGGCCCATTTGTCCGGCCCGACGGGCCAGTGCAAAAAACTGTGATTTTTTTGAAAGCGCGGCCGAGGCGGAAGCAGCAGGCTATCGGCCCTGCCTCGTCTGCCACCCGGAACGGCCTTCCTTTTCAGCAAGCCTTCTAGGAACGGACAGCCTTGCGGAAAAGATGGGCGCTTACCTGTGGTCCCACGCCAGCACCCCTCTTTCCCTTGAAGGAATGGCAGCGCGTTTTGGCTATTCAAGTCGCCACATGCGCCGTGCCTTTTGGGACCGTTTCCACGTAACACCCGTGACTTATCTTGAAACCTGTCGCCTGCTTCTTGCCAAAGCCCTGCTCCAGGATTCGTCCCTTCCCATTGCAGAGATTACCCTCGCTTCAGGATTTGGCAGCACCAGGCGACTGAATGAACTTTTTCAGGAACGGTACCACTTGACGCCGACAGCCCTGCGCCGACTGGACTCGTCCCATCCTGCATTGGGGACGCTCTCGCTCACCCTCACCTATCGCCCGCCCTATCTTGCGTCGCCGCTTTTTGACTTTTTGAAAGGGCGTGCCATGAAAGGCATCGAGACCGTTTCGGAAGGCATCTATAAGCGTACCGTAACCCTTGCAGGGGAAAAAGGAGCGCGTTATCATGGAATCATTTCCGTTTCGCCCAACAAAAAGTGCAATGCCCTCACCCTGACCCTTTCGGACTCGCTGCTTCCCGTTCTCTCAGATGTTATCTTTCGCGTATCCCGGCAGTTTGACCTGGCAGCTTTTCCGGAAACCATTGCCGCCGTGCTTTACGCCATGAATGATGGGGTTCCCGGCACTTTTGCAGAAGGAATCCGCATTCCCGGAGCCTTTGACGGTTTTGAAACGGCTGTGCGGGCCATCTTAGGTCAGCAGATTACAGTGAAAGCGGCAAGTACTCTTGCCGCGCGTTTTGTGGCAGTCTTGGGAACACCTATTGAAACAGGCCATCCCGGTCTCACCCACCTTTTCCCCACACCGGAAAAGATCCTTTCCTATGGAGAAAGCCTCTCTGATGAATTGGGAAAACTCGGCATCATCTCCTCGAAATCCGCGTCCATAAGGGCCCTCGCGCAGGCCCTTATGGACGGCTCCCTGCGCCTTGACGGTACCAGAAGCCGAGAGGAAACAAAAAAAGCACTCCTAGCGCTGAAAGGCATTGGCCGTTGGACAAGTGACTATATAGCCATGCGTGTCCTCAAAGACCCGGATATTTTTCTTGAGACCGATGCCGGTATCAAGCATGCTCTGCCGGGAACAACGCCAAAAGAGCGCCTGACCCTTGCCGAAGCGTGGCGGCCTTTCAGAAGTTATGCGACCGTGAGCCTATGGCGCTAAGGAAAAGAAAGGAAGAACGATGATCTATCAAGCCATATACGACTCCCCCTTGGGAGATATTTCCGTCCAAAGTGACGGGGAAAATGTGACGGCCCTTTATTTTGTGGGCCAGCGCTATGACGGAACCATGGAAGAGGGCTCCTTTGAATCCTTGGAATCGCTGCCCCTTTGGAAAACCGTTAAGACCTATCTAATGTGCTACTTTAAGGGTAAACAGCCAGATCCAGGAATGCTCCCCTTGGCACCGAAAGGAACAGCCTTCCAAAAAAGGGTATGGCAAAAGCTCCTTGCCATCCCTTATGGTAACGTTACGACCTACGGCGCCATTGCAGCAGAAATTGCAAAAGAAGATGGGAAACCCCACTTCTCCGCCCAAGCCGTGGGAAACGCCGTTGGACGGAATCCCATTTCCATCATCATCCCTTGCCACCGAGTGATTGGAAAGGATGGCTCGCTGACAGGATATGCGGGAGGAATAGAAAGGAAGAAGCGGCTGCTGGAGAGAGAAAATCAGCCCAAAAATCGGGCTGACTAAAAGACTATTTAGACTGCCAAGTTGACCTTTCAGGGCCTAATCCCTGAAAGGCGGTCTCGAGCCTGCGGCTTTTGCTGTCGTTCTGAAGAGGACTAGAGGCCGCTGGGGGCTTTGATGCTGTAATGCTAAAAAATCGCGAGGCCAATGCCAAACCGTGTCCCTACGGGACTGGGCGCCGAATTAAATTCGTTCGGAAACATGTCCCTGCGCTCTTCCACTGGCGATCCAAAGCGAGCTTGGGACTCGGGCGAATGGTCCTCACTATCGTTCGCTGGGAAACGTCACTGTGCGTCCTCATCCATCACCAAAACCGAGAAATGTTGATGATGCCAGCTTGTAGAAATGTCCCGGTTTGGGTCCCCCACCTTGGCAAAGGCGGATCGACTGCACGAGTCGAGCTCAGAGGGAAAACACGAACGCGGGTTGTTCCAGATTCGGTCGTGATTTCTGTATAAAAATCAATTTCTGAAGAACAAAAATATAAACGAAGAGTCCTAAACCGAACCTGTATCTAAATTCGGTTTAGGACTTGTTTCATGGTCTTAAGCTTTACAATCGTTTTGATTTCTGGTCTTTCCGCCTTACCAAGGCAGGGGTATCCACCGAAAAGGCTTGCTTGCAGGAGTAGGGAATGGATGAGGAAGGCGATTTTTGCCCGACGTCTCATCACGAGCGGTTAGCGAGGATCATTTTTCAATGGGCCAAAGCCGCAAATCGCAAGACGCTGTAGAAGCGATTCGGCTACAGGACCGTGTGATTGAAAAATCAATTCGGCGCCCTCCCGTAGAGCGATTTGGCCCGCCCGTTCCATTCTTTTCTTCCAATTGCTTTTTGTAAATTCGGTTCAGATGGATCCAGGTACGAGGAGCCCGCGGCCTCCGCGACGAGTCAAACCTGAGACGCCAGCAATCCGCTAGCGCAGCGACGCAAGAGCTGTTGCGCGAAGGTTCTCCGAAGCGGCAACGCGTGAGTTTCCTTGCGGCCAGAGGCCGGTACGTTGAGGAAATGGAGGTCGCCAGCAACATTGTAGATAGGCCCATATGGCACGAAGATTGCAAAAAGATTCCGCTTTGATAAGCTAGGCACTGGAGGTAACGGCACATAGTTAGGAAAGGAAGCGCCCAGGCAATAGCTATCCCCTACCGTGAAACGTTCCGTTGTACGATATGCCATGAGTCCGTTGCTTCAGATTAATTTTTCTCAAAGCAATGGTCTCACGTACTTCATCAAATCAGCCCAATTTTTTGGCTGACTCAAAAGGGACGGACGGAGGCATATTTCGGGCGACTTTAACATAAGATTATGGTACGTATCATGTTACGACGGGACATGCCATCATTGGCATAAGATCAATCATTTAAAATCCAATGATGACACGTAACTGCATCGAATCAGAGCAATTTTTGTTCCGAGTTCTATTTAATTTTAATCTGACTGCTAATGATTCCCATCAGCATAAACAAGCAACCCACCAATTCCCTTCCGGACAGGATTTCCCCCAAGATTAGCCAGCCGCCGATGACGCTGAAGACAGTTTCCGAACTTAAAAGCAGTGACGCTTCGGTCGGTCCCACGCCGCGCTGCCCGATAAACTGGAAGGAATAAGCAAGGCCGCCGCCCAAAAAGCCGCAGTACAAGATTGGCCAAAGGGCTGCCTCAATATGATTCAGGGTAATGACTTCGCCAGCAAGCTGACTTAAGACAAGGTTGTAGATGCTGGCAAAAAAGAATTCCACGGCAACGAGGGTAAACCCTGCATAATGAACAGCCCAGCGGTCCACAAGCAGGATATAGATAGACCAGACGACGGAACAAATGGCAATCAAGATATCACCGCGGTTAAAAGAAGCTCCATCCGTAGGATACGCAAGAAAATACATACCGATCATGGCAAGGAGGCTCCCGATGATAGCAGTCCGACGAAGGGGCTGCCCCACAAAGTAGGCAAAAAACGGCACGATGACGATATAAAGGCTCGTAATGAACCCCGCCTTGCCCGCTGTCGTGTAGAACATTCCCAGTTGCTGAAAACCGGTCCCCGCCGTAAGGAAGATGGCAAGGATTGCCGCCGCTAGGACAAGAGAAAAAGGCTTTTTTTCTCCGTCGATGGCATGGTTATGATACCGCTGTTCCCAATAGACAATGGGCAGCATGGATAAAAAGCCCGCAAGATAGCGGACACCCATAAAGGAAAAAGCCCCGAGAAACTGTGTGCTGATGCGCTGGGCTGACAGCGTGCCGCCCCATAGGAGTGCAGCCGCTAAAAGAAGAATACGATCCATAAATAACGGTCCTTTCTATTTCATACCCTTTTATTATACGAAATGAAAAGGAGAGCGTCCACAGACTTTAAGAAAATTCCTTCACCATAACGATTTCTTCCTCCGTTTCCCCTTTGACGACAGTCAGAGATTCAAAGCCCAGTTTTTTGTAGAGAAACCGTGCCGGATTCGAGACCTGGACCGAAAGGGAAAGGGCCGGATAGCCAATGAGCTTTGCCTCTTTCATGAGTTTTGTCAGAAGCCTAGTGCCCAATCCTTTGCCCCTATGGGACGCACTGATGGAAAGGACAAGGGAAGGAATTTCCTTATTGATATGGGAATAATCTTTCATGATGCGGGCCCATACCGTGCCAATCACATGATGCTTCCACTCCGCTGCAAAACCAAAATCAGAAGCTTTTTGCCCAAACCCATGGGTATAAAGTCGCAGTTCGGGCATATTTAGGATCTTTTTGGACGGCTTCTTCCGTCCTTTGGGAACATAAATTGTTTCATATAGAAAATCGGGCAGCAGCGTATAATCCCGTTTTTCCAGGGGACGAATATGGTAATCCATGATGAACTCCTTTTTCTCAAAAGGTGCCACAAAAAAAGAGCACCTGAAAGACTCGGGTGCTCCCTGCTCCATTGATCTTACCTGTGATGACAGCCGACCTCATGGTGGTCATGATGGTCGCAGGCACGTGGCTCATTTGAATACACAAGATTCCCCGCTAAAAAAGCCGCGGCAGCGTCGTCACATAAACCGGTCACGCCGGTATAAAAGTTGATTTTTTCCGCGCCCAAGGCCTGTCTTGCGCCTTCACCGATACCGCCGCAAAGGACCGTATCCACACCGGCTTCCCGCAGAAAGCCGCTCAGCGCGCCATGGCCCTGGCCCATCGTGGACAGAAGGGCGGACGAGACAATAGCACCGTGATCAATATCGTAGACTTTAAAGGTTTCCGTCCGGCCAAAATGCTGGAACACGGAACCTTCTTCATAGGGAACAGCAACACGCATAATATCAAGTCCTTTCTGTTTTACAAAATCATTGCCTCGTAAAGCGGTTTCCTTGAGCTTGTAGTGGCCTCCGGCAATGACAAGTTTCTTGCCGCTTATAAGACAGTCAGCAAGGATGAAACGGGCATGGTCGTACATATCCGTCACCGTTGTCCGCGCAACCTGCATATTGTCAGCACAAGCCTGTTGCGTCAAATGTTCATAATCGATAAGACGGATGGTCTCAAATTCCTCGATGGAAAGAAAGACTGTCTCTGGGTGCTCCCCTTCTTCGGGGACAAAGCTATTCCACTCGGGATAAGTCCCTACCCTGCGGCTCCGTTTCGTTCTGCCCATGCATGGGCCTCCTTTCCTTTTTCTGACATATGTCATATAATACCATTATTTCTGACATTTGTCAAAAATAATGGTGATTACTCCTTCCCTTGACGAAAGAGTTTATTTTTAGGTGGATAGAGGCCTTTACGAAAGGTATCCATCATCGTTGCCGTTAGGGTAATGGTTTGAAGTTCCTCTTTTTGGAGCATCTCCGCATCCATCCATTCTGCTGTGGCAAGCTCCCTGTGATCCACATGGATGGTCGGATCCCCATCGACTTCACAGAAGTACCCCAAGAGCAGATCTGATTCAAAGCCCCAGGGCTGGGTAGCAAAGTAGGTGATGTTCTTTACTTTAAGGCCCACCTCTTCCATAACTTCCCGGCGCACCGTGTCTTCACCGGTCTCACCAATTTCAACAAAACCGGCAATAAGGGCGAGACCGCCATAAGCCCGGCCGGCATAGCGGCTTGTAAGAAGCTTTCCCTCGTGGATGACGCCGACAATAACGGCAGGCATAATCTTAGGATAGACCACATGCTCACAGCTGGGGCAGCGCATGGCCCGTTCTACTGTATCATGGACCATCTCATGGCCGCAGACTCCGCAGAACCGATTGTCCCGGTACCAGCGGTACAGATGATAGGCCGTCTCTCCCGCAAAGCAGAGGGCCTGAGGACAGGCCAAGCGGAATTTGCGGACGATTTCATAGGAAAAGCGCGCCTTCTGAAGCGGCTCCTTCCCCATCCAAAGGTAATAAGACCGTTCCCCAATGCGAAAAAGATACTGCAAATGGGGTAGCTCTGCCTCCTTTAGCGACCCAACAAGGGGTACCTCGATTCCTTCCTCGCCTTCCCGAAGAAGGGTCTTGCCGCCATCAAAGGAAAAGACAATGTCTTCTTTCTGGGGTGGCACCGGCATATATTCATTACGGAAAAGACCTTGACCAATATCCTGCAGCATAAGGATTCTCCTTTACATTGAAATCAGATACATGCTTATGATACATGAAAAGAAGGAAATTTGGAAGGCGGCTATCAAGCTGTCTATTCAGGCATGAGCCCTGAATGGCTGTCTCGAGCCTGCGGCTCTCACTGTCGAGCGAAGGATTGCATGGAAAAGGCTATGGTACTGTGACGCTGGGGTACTTTGATACTAAAAGACCATAAGGAGAAAGACCGTGATGCCGACGCCAAACCATGTCCCTGCGGTACTGGGCGCCAACCAAATTTTTCGATAACAGGGTTTTGCGGTCTGCCGGCACGGCTAAGGCCATGCCTTAAGGCAGCCTTGAACCATCGAAAAATGTTCTTCGCTTACCGCTCGTAATGTAACGTCGCCGCGCTCCTCACCCTCCACCGAAAGGGAGCGGATTGGCGCTATGCGTCAATTGTGTTGTCGAAGGGTACGTTTCTTGTCGGAAGGAGGAGCTTGTAAGGCAAATACAAAGAAATTCTAAGGCAAAAGACCGTAGCGGTCCGCCCAGTCCCGTAGGAACACGATTTGTCGTTGCTCCTTTGGTCTTTTTTATTTTCATTTGCTTTTTTCACATATGGCCTAGACGTAGTCGGATGCTAGGAGCACCCGGCCTCATCGACGACGGCGGACCTGAGACACCAGCAATCCGCTAGCGCAGCGACGCGGAATCTGTTGCGCAAAGGTTCTCCGAAGCGGCGCCACCAAAAACAAATCGGCGACGCGCGAGTTTCCTTGCGGCCAGAGGCCGATACGTCGAGGCGATTGAGGTCGTTGGCGACAACGCAGATGGCCGCGTATAGGTCCATAGGCTGAAAAAAGCTTCTTGCCTGATGAGCTGGGCGCTGGAGGTGACGACAAAAGGTTAGGAGGGGAAGCGCCCAGGCGTCATCTATCGTAAATCGTGAGATGGTCCATCTTACGATAGGTCATGAGCCTATTGCTTTAGATTCATCTTTACTTAAAGCAATGAGCTCACGTCTACATCAACTCAGCCCAATTTTGGGGCTGAGTAAAAACTAAAAAGGG
>NZ_AWUR01000045.1:0-651 GCF_000468835.1 Acidaminococcus sp. BV3L6
GCTTCTTTGAGTATATATGCACGCCTCAGTTCATCAGATTGAGAGAGGATGCAGCGCAGCTTTACCAGCTCTTCTCCACTTAGTGTTGTTCCCCTCTTTTGGAGAATCCTCTTATTATGTTTCAAATAAGGTGAGGTCTTTGGAAACGTATTTTGAATGTCTTTCCTTACTCTTTCCATAGCCCAGAGAACAAGTCGCTGTACATGGAATCTATCGGCTATCAGTGTGGCATTCGGGAACATTGTTTTATAGACAGAACGAAAAAGGGCAGACATGTCCATTACAACATAGCGAACCCTTCTTCGCTCCGCTTTAGGATAGCGAAGAAAATAACGTATAATCCAGTCTGCATCACGTCTTGGCAGAATGTCGATGAGCTCATTGTGTTCTACGTCTGTAATGCTGACCTGATACTTTTGTCCATGAGCATTGCCCCGGAATTCATCCATGGCCAGGACTTGGGGAAGGTGTTGGGGATGAGGGAAATGAAGGCGGTCAAAGTAACGTATGACCGTTGTAGTAGATGTGTGGAAGTCAGCCGCTATATCTGTGAAGCTGCGCTTTTGAAAACACGACACCATAATCTGCATCTGCAGATCTTTTGATTTGCGTTGATAACGCTGCAGGAACGGGACGGTTTCAAAGAATGTA
>NZ_AWUR01000046.1:0-8738 GCF_000468835.1 Acidaminococcus sp. BV3L6
TAAATATTCATGGACGCCTCTTTCTTATTAAGAGCTAAAACAAGCAAATTATCCCAACAAAAAGCAAAAATGGGATTCCTTTCCTCAAAGGAATCCCATTCATTTCATCCGACTTAGGGTTTAGCAATGACATCGCAGCCCATGTACGGTCTCAAGACTTCAGGGACCACGATACTGCCGTCTGCCTGCTGATAGTTTTCAAGAATAGCGGCCACCGTACGTCCAACAGCAAGGCCGGACCCATTGAGGGTGTGGACAAACTCCGGTTTGGATTTGCTGTCACGGCGGAACCGAATATTGGCACGACGCGCTTGGAAATCTACACAGTTGGAGCAGGAAGAGATTTCACGGTACTTGTTCTGTGCGGGGAACCAGACTTCGATGTCATAGCATTTGGTGGCCGAGAACCCAAGGTCACCCGTGCAGAGGCAAACCACATGGTATGGCAATCCAAGGGCCTGAAGAATCCCTTCGGCATCATGGGTCAGCTTTTCCAACTCATCAAAGGAATCTTCCGGTTTAGTGAATTTCACCATCTCCACCTTATGGAACTGGTGCTGGCGGATCAAGCCGCGCGTGTCACGTCCGGCGCTCCCGGCTTCTGCACGGAAGCAGGGGGTAAAGGCCGTCAAATAAATCGGCAGTTTGGCGCCGTCAATAATTTCATCACGGTAGTAGTTCGTCAAAGGAACCTCCGCCGTCGGGATAAGATACATCTCCATCCCTTCAAGGCGATACATATCTTCGTGAAATTTTGGGAGTTGACCTGTACCGGTCATGGTCTCCCGATTGACGATATAGGGCGGGATGACTTCCGTATAGCCGTCTTTTTGGGTGTGCTGATCAAGCATGAAGTTATAGACCGCACGTTCCAGACGGGCCCCCAGGCCCAGATAATAATAGAAACGACCGCCCGAAACCTTGGCTGCCCGATTGGAATCGAGGATGCCCAGTTCTTCCCCAAGATCCCAATGGGCCTTGGGTTCAAAATCAAAGTGCGTCGGTTCACCCCATTTACGGACTTCCGGGTTTTCCGTATCATCCTTGCCAACGGGAACACTGGCATCAGGCATATTGGGGATTGTCAGCATGATGTCACGCAGTCCCTGTTCCACTTCCTTGAGTTTCTTGTCCGTTTCAGCAATCTTATCTCCAAGGGTACGCATGGAAAGGATCTTCTCCGAAGCGTCTTCACCATTTTTCTTCATCTTGCTGATTTCAGCACTGACGCTATTGCGCAGGCTCTTATCCGCTTCCACTTCCTGGAGCAGGTCACGGCGCTCTTGGTCAAGCTTCCTGAACGCATCAAGATCCACTTCTGTGTGACGGTTCTTCATGGCCTCGGCCACTTTATCTAGATTTTCCCGAACAAACTTCAAATCTAACATCGACATTACCCCCCAAATCAAAAGGACATTTTAGGCCATTATATCACAAATTGCGTGAAAAAATCATCTTTTCAAGGCAATTGTTCCATGACTTTTCCGATGGCTGCTGAAATGACAAGTTGGGCATCCTGATCGTAGGCGGTTGTCCCTTTATTGATGAGGACCAGTTTCTTACCTTGATAATATCGGATAAGGCCGGCTGCCGGATAGACCACAAGGCTCGTACCGCCTACAATCAGTATATCAGCCTGGCGGATGTAGGAAACCGCCCGCTCCAAGGTTTCCCTATCAAGGCCTTCTTCATAAAGGACCACATCAGGTTTGATGACGCCGCCGCAGGTGTCGCAACGAGGAATGCCGACATGGGCTCTCATATAGGCAGCGTCAAAAAATTTGTGGCATTTTTGACAGTAATTACGGTGTACACTGCCATGCAGTTCAAGGACATTCCGACTGCCTGCCGCCTGATGCAGACCATCGATATTCTGGGTAATGACAGCCTTTAGACGACCGTCCCGTTCCCACTGGGTCAATTTCTTGTGGGCTGCGTTTGGTTTGGCATCAAGGCAGAGCATCTTATCATGATAGAAGCGATAGAATTCGTCGGGATGCGCTTCAAAAAACGTATGGCTCAAAATCGTTTCCGGCGGAAAATCATACTTTTGGTGATAAAGGCCATCGATACTGCGAAAGTCGGGGATCCCACTTTCCGTCGAAACCCCAGCTCCGCCAAAAAAGACAATGTTTTGACTTTCCCCCACCCACTTAGCAAGGGTTTTGATTTTTTCTTCTACTTCTTGAGATTCCATAAGGATCGACTCCTTTCTCTATCCTGCTCTTCCATTATAGTATGGTCCGGAAGAAAAACATACCCCTTGCAGCGTCCTTTTCCCCTGCCGCACTGTATCTTTTCATACATCTTTCCATAAGGAGTTTTTTGCTTTTTCCCGTTTGTTGTCTCCTTCCATCTTGTCCCCTATAATGGATTTATCGAAGCTTTTCCCGATTCTTTTCCAAAAGGAGGTTTGTATGATTACTTGGTCAAAGGCAAAAGCGAAAAAGAAAGCCCTTGCTGCCGTGGCAATGGCACTTTCACTCTTGGATCCAACGACAGCTTTTACGGCACCGGCCAATCCCCTAGTCACCAGCAAAGGAAAAGGAATGGTCGTTTCCTCCCAAGCCCTTGCCGATCGGATTGGGCAGGATGTCCTTGATCGGGGCGGCAATGCCGTCGATGCCGCTGTCGCTGTAGGTTATGCCCTAGCTGTCTGTCATCCGAATGCAGGCAATATTGGCGGCGGCGGATTTGCAGTCATCCATACGAAGGATGGAGAGGACATTGCCCTTGATTTCCGGGAAACAGCCCCTGGAAAGGCTACAAAGGATATGTACCTTGATGAAAAAGGCAATGTAGACAGTAATAAGAGCCGTCTGGGCTATCTTTCCGTTGGCGTACCGGGCACGGTTGCCGGGATGACTGAAATGCTGAACAAATATGGCACCAAGAGTCTAAAGGAACTCATGGAACCATCCATCGAAATGGCAGAAAAAGGATTTGCCGTTTCCCGGAATATGGCAGGAACCCTGAAAGATGTTGGGACGGAACGCTTCACGCCTTACAAAGCCTCCCGCAACTATTTTCTCCACAAGGACGGCAGTCTCTATCAAGAAGGAGAAATCTTTGTCCAAAAGGACCTGGGAAAAGTCCTGCGCCGCATTGCCGATGACCCGAGAGATTTCTATACGGGCAAAACAGCCAAACTCATTGTCAAGGATATGAAGAAAAATGGCGGCCTCATTACAGCCGCTGATCTGGCCCAATATAAACCGGTCTGGCGGAAGCCAAGTGAGACCACGTATCGGGGATACAAGATCATTTCCATGGCCCCACCCTCTTCCGGCGGGCCCATTATCGCGGAAATCCTGAACATCATGGAAAATGCGGACATCGAAAAGAGTGGATTCCAAACGCCTGAAACCATCCATATCATGGCCGAAGCCATGCGGCGCGCTTATGCTGACCGCAGTGAATATTTTGGTGATCCTGACTTTGTAAAAGTACCTTTGAAGGAACTCACCGATAAAGCTTACGCCAAGCGGCTTTATGAAAGTATCGATGAAAAAAAAGCCACACCCAGTGATCTTGTAAAGCCAGGTCTTATCCCCCTGAAGGAAGGCACACAGACCACGCATTACTCCGTTGCAGACCGTTTTGGCAACGCCGTTTCCGTCACATACACCATTAATGACTGGTACGGCAGTGGGGTTGCCGTTGAAGGGGCCGGATTCCTCCTCAACGATGAAATGGATGATTTTTCGGCAAAACCAGGCGTACCTAATATGTACGGCGTCATTGGCGGTGATGCCAATGCCATTGCCCCCTATAAACGGCCCTTAAGTTCCATGAGCCCTTCCATCATTTCCAAGGATGGTAAGATTTTCATGGTTGTCGGAAGTCCGGGTGGAAGCCGCATCATTACAACTGTTCTTCAAGTCATTTCGAATGTCATTGACCATAAGATGCCTGTCAACGAAGCTGTTTCGGCACCGCGCTTCCACATGCAGTGGCAGCCTGATGAAATTCGTCTGGAACCGGAAAACAGACTGACTGAGGCCCAAAAGAAAGACCTCGTGGCACGGGGCTATCACCTGACCGTTAAACCGTATATGGGCGACGTCAATGCCATCATCATCGATCCTGTCTCGGGAGAGATGACAGGAAGCCATGATTCCCGCAGCGACCTAAGTTTCATTGAAGTTGCGCCAACAAAGAAATAACGAAAGAAAGAGGAACCGCGGAGCTTTGCTCTGTGGTTCCTCTTCCTTTTCCTAAGCAATAAAGTCGCCATTCATATCAACCAGTTTCCCAGGGTTCATGATGTTATTGGGATCAAGGGCCCGTTTGATGGCCTTGATGATCTTCACTTCCCCTTCCGGCGTATTGCGGGCAAACTCTTCCAGCTTCTTATAACCGACCCCATGCTCGCCGCTCATCTTTCCTCCCAGGGCATAGACGCGTGGGAAGAGATCGGCATGGAAAGCCTTGATCTTTTCAAACCATTCATCCGGTGTCAGGCCATATTTATTAAGGGGCAGGACATGGATGTTGCCATCACCGATATGGGCAACGGTTACGCAATAAAGACCGTATTTTTCCCGCAGTTCCGGAATTTGTTTGGTCATATCGCCAATTTTGTCGAGAGGAACCACAAAGTCCTCGGTCTGGAACATCTTATCAATGGCCCTGGCCGCTTCGGCAAATTCCTTACGCAGTTTCCAGATGCGTTCGTCAGCTTCAAATTCATCGATGGATCCATTTTCTTCGGCAAGATCACACAGCAGCTCCATCTTCCGGTCAAGTTCATCTTCCGTAAAGGTCTCAACGGTCACGATAACATAGCAGGCCCCTTCATCTGCATGAGGAAAGTGCATATCAAGGTACTTTTCCGTCATGATAATGGCCTCGTTATCCATATATTCAAGGCTTGTCGGATCAACCCCGGCTTTAAGGATCTTATTGGGCAGGGCAAAGGCTTCTTCATCCGTCTTGAATACACAGACCATATTGAAACTGTATGGCGGCAGGGGACGCAGCTTGACCGTAATTTCCGTAATGATGCCGAGCGTTCCCTCGGAACCAGCAAAAAGCTGTTCCAAAGCAAGGCCAGTCGAGCATTTTTGCAGCCGTGCCCCAACATCAACGATATCTCCTGTCGGCGTCACCACTTTGAGGGCATAGATCTGGTTGCGCGTCGTCCCGTACTTGACAGCCTTGTTGCCGCCTGCATTGTTTGCAACATTGCCGCCGACCTGGCTGGAAGATGCAGAAGAGGGATCAGCTGCATAGAGCAGGCCATGTTTTTTAGCTTCTTCCTGCAGCTGGGCGCAATAGACGCCCGTCTGTACGACCGCGTACATAGCATTTGCATTCAGTTCCAGGATCTTGTTCATCCGTTCCAGTTCTACAACCATGCCATGGTAGATAGGAATGGCGCCACAGGCCACGCCGGAACCTGCAGCCCGCGGCGTAATGGGGACAAGGTATTGGTTGGCAAGTTTGACAATGGATGCAACTTCCTCTGTAGAGCCAGGGAAAACGACGACTTCTGGCTTTTTGAAAAAATGAGGATTGCCTTCCTCGTCGGTTTGGTACTGATCCAGAGTATCTTCGTCGTAACGAACATATTTCTCCCCCACCACTTTTTTAAGATCTTCGAGCAGTTCCGGCGTCACCGGATGAAAACAACTTGCCATGCTAAGAACCTTCTTCCTTATAAAATAGACCCTATATTGTATACCGAATACAAAGTTTGAGATGTCCTTTACTATACCACTTTTTTCTTATTTGTAAATAAATTTATTACATAAATTTTACAAAATTCCACATTATATGTAATATTGTTCTATTCTTTACAGGAATATTCCCGGTATTACTTGTCTCTTCGTCCTTCTTTTAAGGACAGAAGCATATGGAACAAAAATAGCAGCAAAAAACGCCCCAGGAATAATTCCTGAGGCGCGTTTACGGATTTGGATCCGCATAAAATTATTTATGTTCCCACACATCCACACGACGGTTATCGGCTTTGCCCTGTTCCGTCGCATTGGAAGCAACCGGATCCTTTTCACCCTTGTAGTTGAGTTTCAGACGATCGCTAGAAACCCCATTATTGGAGACGTACTGGGCGACATGATCAACACGGCGCTTGGAAAGGTCTTCATTGTAGGCATCAGAAGCATCAGAATCCGTATTCCCAACCAGTTTGAACGTAGAATCCGGATGATCCTTGGCAACCTGGACAAGATGGTCCATCTTGTCCCGTTCAGAAGGAAGTGGCTGATCATCATCAGAGGCAAAATGAATGCTGTCCAGATAGTAGTCATTGTAGACATGGGCCGGTTCTTGGACCGGTTCTTCCACAACAGGAGCCGGTTCTTCCACGACAGGAGCAGCTTCTGCCTTATGCCCGCCAAAACGATAGGTCAGGCCGACCAAGAAACCTCTGTATTTGATATTGTTATCATCATCCAGCTTGGTGTCAAGGTAACGATACCCAGCATTCAGATCCCAATCCTTGGCAATGGTATAACTAAGACCCGCTTCCCACATAGAAGTCTTCTTCGTTCCCAAAGCGCCTTCTGCGTACAGAGCGAGGTTCTTAGCAAGGTCAGCCTTCACAATGGCACCAAACTGGGCCACATTGTTCACAACACTGTCAGAGCTGTCAATCCCATAGGTGCCTCGTGCCACGCTGCCATCGAAATCATTGTTGATGCGGGCCCAGCCTGCAAAAAGGGCGGCGTTCCGTCCCAGGCTGTACATCAAGTTGACTTCATTTTCATCGCCGGCCGTCTTGAAATCGCCAGCTTCGGTCTTTAGCCCATGATAATCATAACGCAAGGCCCATTTATCAGAAAGGGCGTAGCCAAGACCACCATTAAAGTTCCATTTCGTATCGCTTTCCAGTCCATCAAATTTTGCTTTGGGATCAGATGCCCCCAAATCAACTTGCCATTGGCCCTGTTCCCAACTCGTTGCGGGAGCTGCGCTTGCAATGGAAGTAAAGGCGGCAAGAGCGGCAACCGTCATGACCAAAGACTTTTTCTTCATTCCAGATTCCTTCTTTCCCTCTCATTGATTTAGCTCATGAAAACCAGTGAAACACTGATTGTTCTATTTATTTTACTGCCCAGAAAATGAAAGCTAAATGAAAAATATGTGTCAAAAATGCGAAATCGGACATTTATTTTTGTTTGGGATGAATTGTCTCTTCCCATTATATACAGAAAAGCATTCGTCCTTTATTTGTGGATAGTGTAAAGATTAAGTCATTTATATCGTTTTTAGAACACAAAATCATCCATATGTCTTTAAATAATTGACAAATTATAACATTATGGCTATTATATTTGGGTACTTATTCAATTAAGTTACAAGTTACTGGAAAGGATCTGAATGACTTATGACAAAGGTATCACTTGATTGGTCCAGCTTGGGTTTTGGTTATATGCCAATTTCCAAACGGTATGTAGCGACCTATAAAGATGGGAAATGGGGTCCAGGTGCTCTGACAGATGATCCCACCGTTCCCCTTAACGAATGCGCTGGAATCCTTCAATATTGCCAGCAGGTCTTTGAAGGACTGAAGGCCTACAAGACCAAGGATGGCAGAACCGTTACGTTCCGTCCGGACCAGAACGCAAAACGCATGGTAGATTCAGCAAAACGTATTGAAATGCCTCCTGTTCCGGAAGCCATGTTCATGGAAGCTGTCGATGAAGTCGTGCGTGCCAACAAGGATTGGATTCCTCCCTTTGAATCAGGCGGAGCCCTTTACCTGCGGCCCTACCTTTTTGCAACCGGTTCCGTCATCGGGGTCAAGCCAGCCGATGAATATCAGTTCCGTTTGTTTGGCACCCCTGTAGGCAACTATTTCAAAAATGGAGTCAAGCCAATCACCATTTGTGTTTCCGACTTTGACCGTGCAGCCCCTCGTGGGACAGGCCATATCAAAGCTGGCCTGAACTACGCCATGAGTCTTCATGCTTATATGACCGCCCATGCTAAAGGCTTTGACGAAAACATGTACCTTGATCCGGCTACTCGCACTTATGTCGAGGAAACGGGCGGTGCTAACTTCCTTTTTGTCACAAAAGACGGTACCCTTGTCACACCTAAATCTGACTCCATCCTGCCGTCCATCACGCGCCGCAGCCTGATTACCATTGCGGAAGATATGCTTGGCATGAAGGTGGAACATCGGCCCGTAGCCTTCTCGGAAGTGGCTGATTTTGCAGAAGCTGGCCTCTGTGGTACTGCGGCTGTCATCTGCCCTGTCGGCCGCGTTGTCGATCATGGCAAGGTCATCGATATCAAAAGCGGCATGGATGAAATGGGCCCTGTCTTAACCAAACTCTATAAGACCCTGCGCGGAATCCAGATGGGCGAAATTGAAGGTCCCAAAGGCTGGATCCACGAAGTCAAATAACAGGTTCAATTCCCTGAAACTATCAAAGGACCGGTACGGAACAATATGTTCCGTACCGGTCCTTTGACATGAAAAAAATGGTTCTTTGTCAAATGTTGGGGTGCCCCACAACTAAATCGCCTTTTAGGAACTCGGCAAGGCATTTGCCGAGTTCCTTTTTTGCCAATTCACATAGAGAATCCGGTTCCTAAATCTGTTGAAATCACGCATTCCAAATGCAACTCTCTTAACCGTCTTAATCAGGTTGTTACAGCCTTCTGTGAATCCATTGGAGTATGGCTGGATAATTGCTTGAATAATTACAGCCTCCCAATCTTTAAAAGATCTTAAAATCCCTTTAAAAGCATCTAATTTGTGAAAT
>NZ_AWUR01000047.1:0-91095 GCF_000468835.1 Acidaminococcus sp. BV3L6
AACATGGGGTTTAGTTCTTTCAAATTTCTCTTTAGCCATTGTACTAATCCTCCTAAAATTGGGGCTTATTCAGCCGTTCCCTTATTTTTGGCAACAATCGCTTCCGCGATGTTCTTAGGAACTTCTTCGTAATGGTCGACTTCCATGGAGTAGTTGCCACGGCCCTGGGTCTTGGAACGAAGGTCCGTTGCATACCCGAACATTTCAGACAGGGGAACGAAAGCGGAAATGATTTGGGCGCCGTTTCTTGCTTCCATGCCTTCGATGCGGCCACGGCGGGAGTTCAGGTCGCCGATAACGTCGCCCATGTATTCTTCAGGGACCGTCACTTCAACTTTCATGTACGGTTCGAGCAGAACAGGGTCAGCTTTGGCGGCACCGGACTTAAAGCCCATGGAACCAGCAATCTTAAATGCCATTTCAGAAGAGTCGACTTCGTGGTAGGAACCGTCGTAAACGGTAACACCGATATCAACCATCGGATAGCCAGCCACAACACCGTTTTCCATGGCTTCTTCAACACCAGCCTGAACAGGTGCAATGTATTCCTTAGGAATGGCACCGCCAACAATCTTGTTTTCAAATTTGAAGCCTTCGCCCGGTTTGAGCGGAGTCAGTTCAAGCCAGCAATGACCATACTGACCTTTACCACCGGACTGACGAACGAATTTACCTTCGCTCTTAACAGCCTTGCGGATGGTTTCACGATAGGCAACCTGGGGATTGCCTACAGTGCAGTCAACGTGGAATTCTCTCTTCAGACGGTCGACGATGATATCAAGGTGGAGTTCACCCATACCGGAGATGATGGTCTGGGAAGATTCGGGATCCGTGCGGACACGGAAGGTCGGGTCTTCTTCAGCAAGTTTGCCAAGGGCAATGCCCATCTTTTCCTGGTCGGCCTTGGTCTTCGGTTCGATGGCTACAGAAATAACCGGTTCAGGGAAGACCATGGATTCGAGAATGACCGGAGCCTTTTCATCGCAGAGCGTATCGCCCGTGCCCGTATCTTTCAGGCCAACGGCAGCTGCGATATCACCAGCATAGACTTCTTCGATTTCCGTTCTATGGTTGGAGTGCATGCGCAGGATACGGCCGATACGTTCTCTCTTGCCTTTGGAAGAGTTGTAGACGTAGGAGCCAGCCGTCAGTTTACCGGAGTAGACACGGAAGAAAGCCAGGCGGCCAACATAGGGGTCGGTTGCGATCTTGAAGGCAAGGGCAGCAAAGGGAGCATCATCGCTGGAAGGACGAGTTGTTTCTTCGCCCGTTTCAGGATCCACGCCCTTGATGTCAGCCACATCGGTCGGAGCCGGCATGTAAGCAATGATGGCATCCAGAAGGGGCTGCACGCCTTTGTTCTTATAGGAAGAACCGCAGGTGACAGGGAACATCTTGCAGGCACAGGTCATCTTACGGATGGTGGCATTGATTTCATCTTCCGTAAGGTCTTCGCCTTCAAGGTATTTTTCCATCAGGTCGTCGTCGCCTTCAGCAACGGCTTCCAAGAGGTTCTGGCGCCATTTCTGGGCTTCTTCAACGTATTCTTCAGGAATCGGCTCGAATTCTTCGTCTTTGCCAAGGTCATCGCCATAGACGATAGCCTGCATCTTGACGAGGTCGATGAGGCCGACGAACTGATCTTCAGCACCCATCGGAATCTGGATAGGCACAGCATTTGCGCCGAGACGATCTTTCATCATCTGGACAGCGTTGAAGAAGTCAGCGCCCGTCGTATCCATCTTGTTCATGTACGCGATACGCGGTACATTGTATTCTTCTGCCTGACGCCATACGGTTTCGGACTGGGGTTCAACACCGCCCTTGGCACTGAATACGGCAACGGAGCCGTCGAGTACACGCAGGGAACGTTCAACTTCAACCGTGAAGTCAACGTGGCCCGGGGTATCAATGATGTTGATGGAATGTCCTTTCCAGGTACAGGTCGTTGCAGCAGAAGTAATCGTGATCCCACGTTCCTGTTCCTGAACCATCCAGTCCATGGTAGCGGCGCCGTCGTGGACTTCGCCGATCTTATGGGTCTTACCGGTATAGAACAGGATACGTTCCGTGGTGGTCGTTTTACCGGCATCAATGTGTGCCATGATGCCGATATTTCTGATTTTATCTAAGGGAAACTCTCTGCCCACAGATTACTCCTCCTTGTAATGATTGGTTGTAAAGATTACCAACGATAATGTGCAAACGCTCTGTTGGCTTCGGCCATCTTGTGCGTATCTTCACGCTTTTTGACGGAAGCACCGGTGTTGTTGGCAGCGTCCATCAGTTCGCCGGCAACACGTTCGTACATCGTCTTTTCACCACGCAGGCGGGAATAGTTGACGAGCCAGCGAATCCCCAGAGTGGTCTTGCGGTCAGCGCGGACTTCAACAGGAACCTGGTAGTTGGCACCGCCGACGCGGCGAGCTTTAACTTCCAGCGTAGGCATGACGTTCTTCATGGCAGCGTCGAAAACTTCCATGGGGTCTTTGCCCGTTTTGGAATGGATCAGATCAAATGCATCATAGACAATGCGTTCAGCGACACCTTTTTTGCCGTCGAGCATAATCTTGTTGATGAATCTGGTTAATAATTTGGAACCATATACTGGATCCGGTAATACGTCTCTTTTCGTTACAGGACCTTTTCTCGGCATCTGTAATTCCTCCTTCGTTATGAATCATTCACGCATTGTGCTTATTTCTTAGCTGCTTTCGGGCGTTTAGCGCCGTATTTGGAACGAGCCTGTGCGCGATCAGCAACACCGGCAGTATCCAATGCGCCACGAATGATATGATAACGAACACCAGGAAGGTCCTTGACTCTTCCGCCTCTGATGAGGACTACGCTGTGCTCCTGCAGGTTATGGCCAATACCAGGAATGTAAGCAGTAACTTCGATACCATTGGTCAAGCGGACACGAGCAACCTTACGAAGAGCAGAGTTAGGTTTCTTCGGAGTGGTGGTGTACACTCTCGTGCAGACACCGCGTTTTTGCGGTGAATTTTTCAATGCTGGCGCCGTGGATTTTTGAGTAACAACTTGTCTACCTTTACGAATCAACTGATTGATTGTAGGCATTCCGGCACCTCCTTTCTCAAGAATAAGATTTAATGTATTAAAATCTCCCAAGCGGAAGATTTTACCGAGTTTCAAGAACAGCCGCCACGGCTGCTCCCACGTGGATCCCACAGGCCTTGCCCAATTCCTGCATGGTCGGGACCGTTTCCACAGGAACCTGATGAATCCCGCACAAGGCCCTGACGGGGCCTGTGATGTGATCGCTGGCATCCATCGCCACGATGACGCCGCGGGCAGTTTCCTTGACGAGGGCCTTCTGGGTCTGTTTTACTCCCACCACAGTCGGAGCGCCGTTTTTTACTTCTTCCAAAAACATTGCGCACCTCCGTCAAGACATAGTTTCTCCTGTGACACCATGCTATTCTAGCATTCCTCGCGTACCCTGTCAAGAAAATTTTGGGCGCTGTACGCCTTATTTTATGCCATTCTTTGTTTACACGGTTCCTAGTGTGTCATATATCCCCACCGCGGACTGGAAAGAAGGGCAAAGAAAGGGTTTTTCTGTGCATTTTTGAGGATTTTTAGGTAAGAATGAAAGAAAAATGTTACGCTTCCTTATTAATGTTTTGAATATATTTCATCTTATTTATTTAAAACTTTCATTAACTATTTTAAAAAAAGACGGGGAAAGAAAGGATTCGCTCATTTCTTCCTCCGCTTCTCTTTTTATGCTTTGCTGCCCGCAGCCCTTTGATAAGGCGTAGCTGGCTCCGATTTTTTAGAGATAGCAGCCTGCCAGGCCGCCTTCCCAAAAATGCCTTAGGCGATGGTATTGGCAATAAGGGCGACGAAGACGAGGTCTTCCTTTCCCGTGTTCAAGAGACCATGGGTGCCGCCATCAGCGCAGAAGGTCACGTCGCCTGCTTTGACGGTGAATTTTTTGTCTTCGTCCGTATACTCGCCGCTGCCTTGAATCAGATAATACGTTTCATTGTTGCCGACATGCTGATGAATAGGAACGGCACAGCCCGGCTTCAGCGTAACTTGGGCAAACATCTTGACCCCCTTGCCGAGGGTCTCTGGATCCATGATGGCATCACTGATGATGCTTCCCGTCTGGGGGTTTTCCTTTACTGTTCTTGTAAGCGTATGATAGATGGCCATGGGGCATTCCTCCTTTTGGGGATATTATAATCTTTTTTCTGGCGGGGCGCAAAGGGGAAAGCTGTCAAGCTGTTTTCTTCGAGGCCTGTTCTAAAGGGCTGTCACGAGCCTTCAGTTCTGGCTGTCGGGCGAAAAAATGGAAGGAAACTAAGATGCTGTGATGCTAAAAGACTGTAAGGCAAAAGATCGTAAGGCGCCCAATCAAAAAGAGTCCTTCCAAGGAAGGACTCCCGTGGTTTATAAGCCATCGTTTTTTTACAAGCGTTCGGAATGATGATGGACCTTTTTCGACACAAGGCGTTTACTGGTCTTATAAACCTTGGCAAGACCTGAGATAAGGAGAATACCCATGGCGATGGCCGTTGCGTCAAGGGCCGCCGAGACAAAGGTATGCATACCCATGCTGTAGCCGTTTTGCATCGTATAGTTCATGGCCCGATAAAGGGGCAGCCCCGGCACAAGAGGAATGACGCCAGGAATGGAAAAAACAGGCACAGGTTCCTTGTACCAGCGGGCAAAGAGCTCACTGCAGATAGAAAGGGCTACGGTTCCAGCAAAATTGCTGAGCATGGAACTGACGCCAAAACCGCTGAGGAGAATGATGTAGACGCCAAAACCCACAGCGCCGACAAAGCCCGCTTTATAGAGGCAGTGTTTAGGACAGTTGAAGATCTTGCCAAAAGCCACGGTTCCGAAAAAGGAGCAGATGGTCTTGATGACGATGGTCAGGATGACGTTCATGGCAGTCCTCCTTAAAGATAGACGATGCCAAGGAAGGCCGCAATGCCGATGGCAATGCCGCCAACAAGGAAAATGGCCTCGCCGGCCCGGCTCGTTCCGCTCATGAGGTCACCGGCCATGAAGTCCCGGATTCCGTTGGTAAAAGCCATACCGGGTAAATAGGGCATGATTCCGCCGCCAATGGCAAATTCCATAGTGACACCAGGAATGAACAGATGACACATATAGGTGACAAAACAGATGATGACGCCTGCCATAGTCGTTTCCCAAAAACTGCTGGGGCGGAAGGGCCGCACGAGGCAGATGAAGGCCATAGAAAGGAAGGAGCCCAAGAAGGCTGCCACAAAATCCCAGAAATTGCCACCAATGACGCCGGCAAAAAAGCCGCCGGCAAAACCGGACCAAACCATGCTGTAGAGTGCGGTCGGTGACGGGCGGGCACTCAATTCATCAAGCATGGCCATGGTTTCGGCAAAGGAATGGTCCCACGTGGGCATATGATAGGAAATGTTGTTCACTTCGCTGATGAGGGTGAGATCCGTCCCCCGCCGCGTAACGCGGGAGACCATACTGGTCCCGTCCACGGTTTCGTCGCCCACCATGATCCATGACGGCGTGCTGACGGCAGCAATCTGCATATCCCTGAGGGCGCAGATGCGCGTCATCGTATCTTCCACACGATAGGTTTCGGCGCCGCTTGTCAGGAGCAGTTTCCCGCACGTGAGGGAAATCTTGAGGACCTCTTCCTTAGTCATACTGGCAATGGTGCTTTCCATGTTACCTCCAAAAATACCTATTCAGATTCAAACAAGGCGTCCACAGCGCTGCGAAAGCGCGTGGCCCCACCCATGGAAGGATGAGGAACCGCGTCGCAGGCTACGCCATACTTCTGGAGCGTGTCCGCACTTTTTCGGCCAATGGCAATGACGCGCATCCCCGGCACAAGGGCAAGGATCATACGAGCAAAGTCAATGCCTTCGTCAAGCTCTTTTGGCGTCGGCGTGCGGTTTGTCAGGATGCCCGATGGTTTATAGGGATGGAAGGGATAAATATTCCACAAAATCGTCTGGAAAGGGGCCAGTTCTTGGGCCGCAAGTTCCCCCCACATGACGGTCGCCGTCGGTTCATTGAAGCCTTTTTCCCGCTGCATGCGGTTTAACAGGGGCGACTCGGGATTGCTTGTCCTTTGGCAAGGGTAATCCTCGCCAAGAACCACATGGGGCCGCACGTTAGGGTGATGACCCAAAAGGATGCGCTCACTCGTCATGGCCATGCCTGAAAAGTGCCCGCCTTGATAACCCAGTCCTTCGGCAATAAAAAGAAAGCGTGCCTTTTGGCGGAGCGTCAAATAGCGCTTCAGATTGGCTGCCCGGATGAGGGGTGCCTGGGGCCCAATGTCACACTGGGGGTCGTAATCGGCCCATGGGTTGAAGGCCGTATCGCTGTGATAGCCCTGCAGGGCTTTTATGAAACTGTCAATGGATAATGCTGTCATTCAAGGGCCTCCATAAGAGCTTCCCATTTTTCCATGAAGCCATCAATGAGCTGTTGCTCCTTTTCGTATTCCGCGGCAAGGGCCGCACTTTTTTCAAGGTCCATCTGGTTTTCAGGATCGGCAATCTGCTGACTTAGGACCTTTTGCAGAGCCTCGTGTTCACGGATTTTCAGTTCTACTTCAGGCAGGAGTTTTTCCGCCTCAGCCGGCGTATAGATCCGCTGGTTTTTGGATTTTTCCTCATGGGGGCGGTGCTTTGATCCATCAGGTTTTACCGGTTCTTCCTTCGGCGCTCGATGAGAGGATTCCGGAAGCGGCGCTTCCCGCTGTTGGCGTTTGTCCCGTTCTTCCAGATAGAAGTCGTAATTGCCGTTATAATTCGTGAGGTGCCCCTTTTCAACAGCCCAGATGCGGCCTGCCACTTCATTAACGAGATAGCGGTCGTGAGTGACGAGAAGAACCGTCCCGTCAAAGGTCTCAAGGGCGGCTTCGACGGCTTCTTTGGCCATGATATCAAGATGGTTCGTCGGTTCGTCAAGAACGAGGCAATTGGCCCCGTCAAGAACCAGTTTCAAGAGGACCAGACGAGCTTTCTGACCGCCGGAAAGGCTCCCGATGGTTTTATAGACGTCTTCCCCGCGAAAGAGCATACTGCCCAATAGACGGCGCGTCTGTTCGTCCGTCATGCCATACTCCGTAAGGAAGTTGTCAAGAATGGTCTGCTGGGAATCAAGGCGCTCATAGCTTTGGGAAAAGTAGCCAATCTTCACGCGGTTTCCAATCTTTGCTTCGCCGTGAAGGGGCGGGATTTCCTGAAGGATGGTTTTTAGGAGGGTTGACTTGCCGCTCCCATTGGGCCCGATGATGGCCACCTTTTCCCCGCGGCGCAGGACCAGGTCAATGTCGCTTAAAAGGGCGTTTCCTTCATAGCCAACGGAAAGGTGTTCCAACATGATGACCTTTTCCGCGGATTCAGCGGCATGGGGCAGACGCAGCGTAAAAGATTCTTCCTTTACGGGTGCGTCAATGCGTTCCATCCGGTCCAGCTGGGACTGACGTCCCCGAGCCATCTTGCTTTTGATGCCGGCCTTGTAGCGCCGGATATACTCTTCCGTGCGTCGGATGGTTTCCTGCTGCGCTTCATAAGCCCGGGTCTGGGAGAGAACCTGGAGCTCTTTTTGCTCCACATAGCGGGAATAGTTTCCTTTATAGCGGTGCAGGGTCCCCCCTTCCATTTCAAGGATGCCTTCCACAACGGCATCAAGGAAGGCCCGATCATGAGAGATGATGAGGACACCACCGCGGAACTCACGAAGATATTTTTCCAGCCATTCACTCATGACAATATCCAGGTGGTTCGTCGGTTCGTCGAGGATGAGCAGATCCGGCGAATTGACAAGAGCCGCCGCCAGCTGAAGGCGCGTTTTCTGTCCGCCCGAAAGGGCCAGGGCGTTGTGCTCCCAGGTGGATTCTGGATAGCCCAGTCCCATCAGGACCCGCTTGATGTTATTTTCGTAGTGATAACCGTCCAAGTGGGCATAGCGGGTTTCCACCCGACCATAACGGTCCAGGACATCCTTTAGGGCATCACCTGTCTTTTCGCCGCTTTCCCGCTCAAGTTCCTTCATCGTTTCCCGGAGGGAAAGAATATCCGGGCAGGAACGGAGCATGAACTCCCAGATGGTTTCGTCTTCGATATTGTCAA
The DNA here is from genome assembly GCF_000468835.1 of Acidaminococcus sp. BV3L6. Lineage (NCBI taxonomy): Bacteria > Bacillati > Bacillota > Negativicutes > Acidaminococcales > Acidaminococcaceae > Acidaminococcus > Acidaminococcus sp. BV3L6. The sequence goes on from NZ_AWUR01000047.1 coordinate 8,127, forward strand.
ACCCCTGTTCCACATAGCCAACGCGAATTTCCCCTGCATATTGGACGGTTCCCTTATCGGCAAAGGAGGGATCCATGAGGCAGCGCAGGAGCGTCGTCTTGCCGCTGCCGTTGACACCGACAAGGCCTAGCTTTTCCCCTTGGCGAATGGTAAAGCTCACCTTGTCAAAGATATCATGAGCGCCAAAGCTTTTGGCGAGATGATCGACGGTTACCAGGATATCCATAAGGCTCAGCGATATCCATTGGGGTGGCCGCTATGCCAGCGCCATGCCGTCTCCACAATTTCCTTGACGCTGCTGTGTTCGGGCTTCCAATGGAGTTCCTTTGCAATTTTTTCGCTGGAGGCAATGAGCCGCGCAGGATCGCCAGCACGGCGTTTTTCTTCCTTTACCATGAAGTCACGGCCCGTTACTTCCTTGACGGCATTGATGATTTCCCGGACAGAAAGTCCCGTCTTGGTTCCCAGATTATAGACCCGACTTGCACCGCCCTTGACAAGATGGTTCAGGGCAAGGATATGAGCGGAGGCCAGGTCCTTCACATGGATGTAGTCCCTGAGGCACGTGCCGTCAGGGGTGTCGTAGTCCGTACCAAAGATGGAAATAGCATCGCGCTTACCCAGAGCGGCTTGGATGGTCAGGGGAATGAGATGGGTTTCCGGATTATGGTCTTCCCCGATATTTCCCAAAAGGGACGCGCCAGCAGCATTGAAGTAGCGCAGGGCTACATAATGAAGGCCGTAGGCCATGCTGTAGTCACGCAGCATGTTTTCAATCATGAGTTTTGTCCGGCCATAGACATTCGTTGGATGAAGGGGCATGTCTTCCGTAATAGGAACCTGGTCCGGTTCCCCGTAAACGGCCGCCGTCGACGAAAAGACGATATACTCGACGCCGCTTTCCCGCATGGCGTCAAGAAGACCCAAAGTACCAGCCACATTGTTATAGTAATATTTTCCCGGATCGACCATGGACTCGCCGACCTGGGAACTTGCAGCAAAGTGCAGGACGGCATCGATTTCATATTGGCCCATGATATGCTTCAAGAAGGTGAAATCGTGAAGGTCCCCTTGGATAAGCTGTACCGTTTCGGGAACCGCTTCGGCATGACCGGTACTGAAATTATCATAAACAATCGGTGTATAACCAGATTTGATGAGATCATCAATGACATGGGAACCGATGTAACCGGCCCCGCCCGTAACAAGAACGTTCATACTGCTGCCTCCTTATGCTTTCTCGCCCTGGATAAGGTCCAGAAGTTCACGGGTCTTTTGTTCGAGAAGTTCCCGATCTCCTCTTGTTTCAACATTGAGACGCACCACAGGTTCCGTATTGGATTTACGAAGGTTGAAGCGCCATTCATCATAGACGACGCTAAGCCCGTCCATACGGTCCTGGATGCCGGATTTAAAGCGCGTCGACAGGGATTCCATGATGGCATCGGCATTCCCCACTTTGCGGTTGATTTCTCCGCTGCAGGGATATTCGCGGATGCGAGCGTCCACCATTTCAGCAAGACTAAGGCCTGATGTCGACATGAGAGAAATGACAAGAAGCCAAGGAATCATCCCGCTGTCGCAGTAGGAAAAATCGGCGAAATAGTGATGGGCACTCATTTCTCCGCCATAAAGAACATGTTCCCGACGCATACATTCCTTGATGAAGGCATGACCGCTCTTGCAGCGGACAGGATAGCCCCCTTCACGGGCAATGATGTCCTCTGTATTCCAGATCAAGCGCGGGTCAAAGAGGATCTTGGCACCGGGATGCTTCTTGAGGAAGTAAGAGGCAAAAAGACCGACAAGATAATACCCTTCGATGAAGCGTCCATTTTCATCAAAGAAGAAGCAGCGGTCAAAATCCCCGTCCCAGGCAATGCCAAGATCGGCCCCTTCCCGGCGGACAGCGTCGCTGGTGGCATCACGGTTTTCAACAAGGAGCGGATTAGGAACTCCATTGGGGAAATGTCCGTCCGGCGTGTCATTAAGATACGTAAAGTGACAGGGCAGGTGTTTTGCCAGTTCCTTTACAATGGGACCGGCTCCGCCATTTCCGGGGTTAGCCACGATGTTTAGGGGAGCAATCTCTTTAGTGTCGATATAGCTAAGGAGATGATCCACATAACTTGGGACAATGTCCACCTGCTCATAGCTTCCCTGCCGTGCGGCTTTGGGATATTTTGTTTCAAAATCAGGATCTGTGACCATGGCCGCAAGGTCCTTTAATCCCGTGTCTCCCGAAATGGGCCGGGACTCGCTGCGGACAAGCTTCATCCCGTTATATTCGGCAGGATTATGGCTTGCTGTAATCATCATGCCGCCATCAGCCTTAAGATGGGCAACCGCAAAATAAATCATTTCCGTACCGCACTGACCAAGATCGATGACATGTGTCCCCATGTCACGCATCCCACGTACAGCGGCGTCGCGCAGGCTGGGCCCGCTCAGACGGATGTCGTGACCTATGACAAGGGTCTTTGCCTTGAGGTAAAAGGCAAGACTGCGGCCCAAGGCGTAAGCAAGTTCCTCATTGACGTCGCTGGGAACGACGCCGCGGATATCATAGGCTTTGAAACCTTTTGTACTGATCATAGAATTCTTCCTTTCTTATATCTGATAGGGCATTTCTTCCGCAGGCATCAAATCTTTGGCCCGGGCATAAACCGCCCGCAGGGCCGAAGTATTGATGATGGGAACATTCCCGTTCTTGATGATGATATCGGTCCGGGCCAGTTCACGCAGGACAAATCCTAAGGTAACGCCAAAATTGAGACGATCCTTCTGTTCGAGCGTAAACTGATCGTAATCGTTGTTTTTCTTGATGAGGGCCGTAAAAAAATCAAGCTGTTCATCATGTTCCTTTTTGAGCGGCTTCATATAGCCCAGGACATGGGTCACAACATGAAAAAGGCGATCAGCCCGCGCCGTCGCGTCAGCAAGACGGACCGATTCCTTATCCGTCAATTCCTTGTAGCGGCGGGCCGCCCGTTTGGAAACCTTGCGTTCCCGCTTTCTGCCATGACGGTCCTTGAAATAACCACGGGGCATGACTTTGGGAAAATCCATGACGGCGCACAGGACCTGCTCTTCGTCAAGGACGCCGCATTCTGACGTATAAAGGGGCTGCTCCATGATTTGTTCGAGAATGAGGCGCGACTCCCCTTCGGCCAGGGCCGTCTGGCTGTAATCACTGGCCGCCCCGCCTTGAAGAGCAACAATAGTCAGCATCCCTGTCCCTTCAATATCAAGATGATCCGTATGGATTCGTTTTACGACGTCTGCCACCTTCCGCAGCTTGCGCACATCCTGGGGCAGCATGTGGAGGTTCTTGTGGCTCTTATAGGTATAATGACCGGGGAGGTTGATGAGCTTATCCAGCGTGTCAAACATCGCGGTATACTTGGACCACGTAGATAACTTCAAACGGCCCAATTCCTCGATGAGGGGAACGAGCCTTTCCATTTGTTTATAGAATTTATAGCGTTCTTCGTTATAACGCTCCGTTGCATTGCGCACGACGGTTTCAGGACTGTTCAGGTTCATGTAGAGCTTCATGCCCGCTGCTCCGATTCCGGCAGCAGCCCAAAGAGCAAGAGGTATCGGCATAGATATCGTCCATCCTTTCCTCAAGGGGGACACAGGGCGGATAACCGGGCTGGTCTCACGATGATACTCATAGAATTATATCTTTTAAATGGGTTTGTCGCAAGGGTAGAGGTCTGTAGTTTTACTCGGCGCGGAAATCGCGCCGATTCGATGCGGCTACGTGTCGTCATTGGCTTTAAAAAGATTGATCTGATGCCGATGATGACATGCCCCGTCGCAAGAAGGTACGTACCACAATCTCATTTTTAAGACGCCCAAAAAAATGCCTTCGGCGGATGGGCCACTTCTTGGAATTTTTTCGGTTTTTAAAGGAAACATGATTCGCCTGAAGCCCATATCGGCCCATCTGCGTAGTCAAAAAGACGGAACATGATACGGCTGATCCTCTATAGCCATCTTCCGCATTGACTCGAAAACGATACCCCGCCTTTGACAGCCGCACCAGGATAAATCCATTGCAGCTGCGGAGGTAAAGGAACCGTTTTCGTGTACGACGGGGCCGATAATATAATTTATTAGCACTCATGTTGTGTGGGAAATATCCATACGGTTATCCAATTCGGATTTCCCGATTTCGGTGGTGGATGAGAAACCGCAGCGACGTTTCCTTGCAAGCAGCTAGCAAGGCAAATATGCCCGAGTCCCAAGCCCGCATTGGGGCAAAGCACAAGGGCGCAGGGCCATGTTTCCGGGCGAATGGATTCGGTCCCTCCCCCTTTAAAGAAGGAACGGTTTAGGGTCGGCTGTACAGTCTTTTGATGGATTCAAATTCCAAAGACAAAAGATTCGGCTGCACCGATTTTAGTGGCAGAACAGCAGTGCGGCCCTGCATCACAGCATCACACCACCTGAACATCATAATCCCCCACTCCCAAGCCATACAAAAAGAGGCTGTGAGAAATGATGTACTCATTTCTCACAGCCTCTCGGCGTTCTTATTTTACATCTTTTAGTTTCATACGATTATTCGTGATTTCATTTGCTACATCTTTTGTCATATCCCGGATGAGTTTTTCCAAGTTCTTTTCCTTACTCGTACGCACGTCGGTCATACGGTAGACCGGTGCCTCTCCTTTGGTGACAAGGAAGGAAAGGGAGACAAGGGATTCCACCGGTTCCCGTTTGTCCTTGATGGCTTCCTGAGCCGCTTCTCCTTCGAGGGGCACAGTCCCTGCAAAATTGACAACGACCTGCATGGTCAGGGTCTTTCTCAGGTAACGGTCGGGCAGCATGACTGGATTGTTATAAAGCGTCACCCCTTCATCCTTCAAGGATTTCTGGAGCCCAAGATAGGTGAGGCGGACCGCATCCTCATCGCGTCTGAATTGGGGGTTATTCTTAACAAATTCCCCATCAGTCTTTTCGAGACTTTTTAGATAGACAACCTTGGTCTTATTGAAAGGAACGCCGCTTGCTTTGGCGCCGCTGCGCTCAGCACTTGCCGTAAAAGGAACGGCAAGGAGCGTCATAAGAAGCGTGACAAGGGTGAGTAATTTTTTCATGGAAATCCTCCTTGGCGATTCATCAAATTCCTTCTTATTATACAACGGAACCCCTACTCTGTGAACTCATTTACGACGAGTTCACAAAGGTTTTTCCCAAAAAATCCCAATAAACGTAAAAATGCTGGGAAGAAGGGGTCCTTCCCAGCAGTCAAGGCTTACGCCTTTACCACGTCAATTTTACCGTTTTTCAAGACGACTTTCAGATGATCGCCGCTTACAATGTCTCCTTGGACAATCTTCTGGCTGACGATGGTTTCCACACTATGAACGATGAGGCGCTTTAACGGACGAGCGCCAAAGGCAGGATCGAAGCCTTCCTTGGCAAGGGCATCGACAGCTTCATCAGTGGCCTCAAGGGTGAGTTCCATCTGACTTTGCAGGCGTTTGCCCAGCTGACCCAGAATGAGGCGGACAATGCTGCGGATCTGATCCTCGCCGAGCGGTTTGAAGACAACAATGTCATCCACACGGTTCAGGAATTCCGGACGGAAGAACTTCATCAGCATACTGCGCACTTCTTCATGGCTGATTTCACCTTTATGTTCCATGATTTCATGGGATCCAAGGTTGCTCGTCATGATGATGAGGGTATTCTTGAAGTCGATGACACGGCCCTGGCCATCGGTCAGGCGGCCATCATCAAGGACCTGGAGGAGCACGTTGAAGACGTCGGCATGAGCTTTTTCGATTTCATCAAAAAGGATAACCGAATAAGGATGACGGCGCACGGCTTCCGTGAGCTGACCCCCTTCTTCATAGCCTACATATCCCGGAGGCGCACCAATCAAGCGGCTTACGGTATGCTTTTCCATATATTCACTCATATCGATGCGGATGATGCTCTTTTCATCGTTGAAGAGCACTTCGGCAAGGCTCTTGGCAAGTTCCGTCTTGCCGACGCCCGTTGGGCCCAGGAAGATAAAGGAACCAATGGGCTTATTGGGATCCTTGATACCAGCACGAGCGCGGATAACGGCTTCGGAGACAGCCTTCACAGCTTCATCCTGACCGATGACCCGCTGATGGAGGATTTCATCCAGGTGAGCCAGTTTCTTCTTTTCGCCTTCCATAAGGCGGCTCACAGGGATCCCCGTCCAGGTGCTGACGACTTTGGCGATATCGTCTTCGTCGACTTCTTCCTTGAGAAGACGGTCTTCTGCATGCTCTTCTTTTTCCAGTTTCTGGAGCTGTTTCTGCAGTTCCGGCAGACGGCCATACTTGAGTTCGGCAAGCTTGTTGAGATCATAGTCGTGCTCGGCCGTTTCCATGTCCTTCTTCACCTGGTCAATGGCTTTTTTGACCTGGCGAACCTTGGCAATGCCAGCCTTTTCTTCCTGCCAGCGAGCTGTCATCTTATCGTTCTTTGCTTTCATCTCTTTCAGTTCCTCACGGATCTTTTCGAGACGGTCAGCCGACTGCTTATCTTCTTCTTTGGAAAGGGCCTGTTCCTCAATCTGGAGCTGAAGCATACGGCGGCGGCTTTCATCCAGTTCCGTCGGCATGGAATCAATTTCCGTACGCAGACGGGCTGCCGCTTCATCGACGAGGTCGATAGCCTTATCCGGCAGGAAGCGTTCACTGATATAGCGGTTTGAAAGCGCAGCCGCAGCTACAAGGGCAGAATCCTTGATGCGGACCCCATGATGGACTTCGTACCGTTCCTTCAAGCCACGCAGGATGGAAACCGTATCCTCGACACTTGGTTCCTTGACAAGGACAGGCTGGAACCGGCGTTCCAAGGCACTGTCTTTTTCAATATACTTTCGATACTCATTAAGGGTCGTGGCCCCAATACAGCGGAGTTCACCGCGGGCCAGCATCGGTTTCAGGATATTTCCGGCATCCATGGACCCTTCGGAGGCACCGGCTCCAACGACGGTATGGAGTTCATCGATGAACATGATGATCTGTCCAGCCGAATCGGCAACAATCTTGAGGACTTTCTTCAAGCGTTCTTCAAATTCACCGCGGTACTTGGCCCCAGCAACAAGGGACGCAAGATCCAGGGCATAGAGGGTCTTGTTCTTTAAGGATTCAGGCACGTCGCCTGCCACGATCCGGCGGGCAAGGCCTTCTACAATAGCCGTCTTGCCAACACCCGGTTCCCCAATGAGGACAGGGTTGTTCTTTTTCCGACGAGACAGGATCTCAACGGTACGGCGGATCTCATCGTCACGACCAATGACCGGATCAAGGGCTCCCTTGCGGGCCTTAGCCGTCAGATCCTGCCCATATTTTTCCAAGGTCTTGCGGTTTTCGTCACTGTCCTTGCCGCCTTCATAGCGGTCGACGAGACCACGGATGGCCGAACGGGTAATGCCGTACTTGCGGCAGAGGGAAACCACATCGCTATCGCCATCTTCACAGAGGGCAGCCAGCAGATGGGCTCCGGTAATCTTATTTTGGCCGGCTGCTTTTTCCGCGAGGGCAAAGACCCTTGCCATCCCCGTGGACATACTAAGCTGGTCCGTTCCCTTCACAGACGGGACGGCCTTCACCAAATGGTCAAGGTCACGACTGAAGTCGTTTTCCTCGATATGAAGGCTCTTTAAGACATAATGGAGGAAACTATCAGGTTCGCTCATCATGGCTGACAGGAGATGGACGGTTCCCACCTCTTGGTTATAGTTCATGACAGCTTGCTGCTGACTGGCTTCCAATAAACTTTTGACTTCTTCACTGAAACGTTCTGACTGCATCATAAACACCTCCGCATGCTGCCTAAAATTTTTATTCTATGGATAAGGGCCCAAGGGCCACGAAAATGGGGAAATACCCCTGTTACCAATCCCCCAAAGGGGAAGGCGTGCAAAACGCCTTTATGTAATCTTCCTGATAGGAAGGAAAAACAAGGCTGCTGTCGAAAAAGGATGATAGGAACTTTGCTTTTTTTGCTGCCTAGTTAAGGAGGCTTTTATGAATTCATCCATTATCCTTTACCACCTTTTCGACGTCGCCGATGAAATCGACCTCAATGTCGTGGAAGCCATCTGGACCAGCCGGAACAAGATTGCATCCCGTCTGCGATTTGAAAAGAGTGCACCAAACTCCATCAGTTTTCAGAATCCCCCGGTCCTTGTTGAATTGGGAACCCATGATATGGAATTTGCCGGGGACCAATACACAGCGGTCATCAAGGCCCGCATCTTTGACATTGGCGTCGTCAGTCTTATCTTTCATTTGGAAGTCCCGGAAGACATTTCCTATGAAAAATACCAAAACCTGACCATTGCCGTCGACTCCTTGCCAGAAAACGTGGTCCGCGAATACATCGATGCCATCACGGATACGATCCGGCCGGCGTGCACGAAGATGCGCATTTCCGACTTTGATGAGGATTTTGTCGTCTACTATTTCAAGGACAAGCTCCCCGATTGGGACCTGGCGGCCCTTATCATGAAGGACAAGACGCCGCTTAGCGAAGAAACGAGGAAGGATGCCCTCGTAAACCGCTTCTCCTACAGCAAGGACGATGTCATCTACCTGACGTGGGATACAGCGATTATGCTGGATCGGACGGGAAGCACGGACCTGCCGGACCTCCTTGAATTTGCCAATGCCCAGTTCCTCGAACTGCGCTACTACGATGATGCCCTCCGGAAAGCCATCGACAGCACATACGACGAAATCGACAAAGCAACCGAACCCGGATCCCGCGGTAAGGCCAAGACCTTCCGCAAGGTCCGCAATGAGCTCATGGAAGTCATGGCCGACATGAGCGTCCTTACGAGCAATGTTGATAACGCCCTCCAAGTCACAGAGGATGTCTTCAACGCCCGCGTCTACGCCCGGTACATGTATCTTTTGCGGGCTGACGTATGGCGGGAAAATATCAACACCAAACTAAAGGTGCTCCAGCGCTGCTACGAACTGCTCAATACGGAAGTCCTGATGGACCGCTTCTCAAAGAAACTGCATCTCATCATCGGACTTCTGGCCGTTCTTGCGGCAGCCGCTGCCATGTGGGCCCTGCCAGAGGCCATCATAAAGCTCATCACGATCTTGACTTGGGTTACATCGCCCCATCCCTTCTAAGAAAACAGGATCTTTCAAAGGAAAAGACCCAGGAAGTCATTTCGCACTTCCTGGGTTTATTGTACTCACCAAAAGTCAAAATGTCAAATACTTTTTTTGATTTTTTGACTTTTATTTTTTTGCCCGTGGAAGTTCCCGCTAAAAATAGCTTTCTTCCTCATGGGATTTGGTGTAGACCTTCGCAAGGCACTGCCAAAGCAGCGCGGCAATCCGTCCCTCTTCAAGATCTTCTTCCAGATAGGCAGCGTCATCCGTTTCAAAATGGGCTGCCGCTTCCCGAAGGCGCGCCGCCTCGTCCCCGCCCAAGGCCTTTTCTTCCCAAAAATCGGCAAAAAGGATCAGGCGGTCAGCAATAGGTGCTTTCTTTCCAGTGCCGTTAAAGAAACCACCTAGGTCATGAAGGATTTCCCTAAGGAAACGCGCAGCATCTGCAAAGGTCTTGGGCACTTTAACAGCATCGTCGCAGGACTCTTGGGGTGTCTTTCCTGCAAGAAGGAAAAGACCTCGTTCGAGCTTACTCCGGTCTTCCGGATAGAGGGGGATTTCACCTGCAAGATGGCTGACAAGCTCAAAAAGGGCAGCAGGGTCCCCTTCTTTGAGTTCAAATTCCACCTCCCTAAGGGATTGGGAACGGTCGCCGCTTTCTATGATGCCTTCATCAAGGGAGAGCTCGACACGGCTTTTTCCTGCCGCAAGGTCCATGGCGTGGCGCGCAAAAGTGATCGTCACGGTTGGAACAAGTGATTCCCCATGAAGCAGGTCCTTCAGGCGCCTCGTCACTTCGGGAGGAAAACCTTCCGTCACAGGCGTTTCGTCCTTTAGGGGCACGGTATATTCACCGCGGACAGAAAAGCCTCCTGTGGATGTACCTTTTGTTTTGATGGTCGCTTCATAAGCGCTGCCATTGGTGACACGCACGCGGTAGGCCATGCGTTCCCGGTTCAAGGCACCATCTTTTGTATCATAATATATATTTTTGAGGCTAAGACGCTTTTCCGTTACCGGAAGAGCGGTTTTCGTGACGGTCCTAGCGGCAAAGAGCCTGTGGCATCCCGCCCGGGTCGTCAGGAGCTTCATTTCGATTTCCTTTCCCATTTCAGTTCCTTTCCTTAGGCGTGATCCGAATCTTTTGAAAGGGGTTCAGAAACAGGGGCTTTCCAGACAGCATCATAAATCTTCTCCAAGACGGAACCTGGTTCAATGGTCACCCACTCCTCTTTTTCCGCGCGCCACCGCTCCTTGATCTCATGATCCTTCGTTACAGAAAGCTTCATAATGGGCGCCATACGGCGATCCTTCGTAAAAAGGCCGAGGGTAAGCGCATACGAACCATCGGGCTGGGTCTTGCGGAAGCCTGCCACGCGGCCCTCACCGCGCTTCATGATGGTCGCTGTATCAAGATCCCAGCGGGTGCCGCCCTGTTCCGTGACAACAGCCTGCCACTCGGGATCAGGCAAATCTCCTTCCTGAGCAAGGGCGGGCATGCCTATAAGAAGCAAGCCAGCCATCAGGAAGGAAATAACAGTCTTTTTCATAGGAATCCTCCTTTCATTTTCTCTTTCAGTATAGCGAAGGCCTTCCGGCCTTGCAAGCACCATTGACAGCTTTTGTTATAATGAAAACGTAAGAATGATAAGAAAGAAGGTACATTCCCATGAATGAACACATTGAACCTTTTTCCTATGCTGAAGCCTTGATGAAGGCCCTCCCAAAGGCGTTCTCCTTTCAACCGAAAAAAAAGGCGCCATGAACACGATGGTCATCGGCTGGGGCGCCCTGGGCACCAACTGGGGAAAGCCCGTCCTCACGGTCTATGTACGGGAAAGCCGCTTGACCCGGGACTATCTCGATGCGTCAGGAGAATTTACGGTGAATGTCCCCCTGGGCGCCGTTGATCCTGAAATCATCAAGGTCTGCGGATCAAAATCGGGGCGTGACCTTGATAAAATCAAGACCCTCAGCCTGACGGTACAGCAAGGTGAAACTGTCAAGGCACCGGCATTCAAGGAACTGCCCCTAACCTTTGAATGCAAGGTTCTCTTCCGCCAGGTCGAAGCCCTGGAAAACCTGGCTCAACAGGAAGGCAAATGGTATCCAGCAGATCAAAACGGCAACAAAGACCGTCATATCCAGTACATCGCGGAAATCACGAGTGCCTATATCGTGAAATAAGGTGCAGCGGGAACACATGATGTGTCCCCGCCTTTGTTTTTTTAGGGACTATCTGGTATAATAATACTGTTATGCGGTTGTAGCTCAGATGGATAGAGCATCTGCCTCCTAAGCAGAGGGTCGCGCGTTCGACTCGCGCCAATCGCACCAATTGTATAACGTAGGGAACGTCCAACAAGGGCGTTCTTTTTTATATGGGGCTTCCTGTGAACGTACCCCTATAGGGACGGGAAACTGCTTGTGGAATCGATTGTCCCTTGTTTTTGCATTCTCCATCAAAAAAACGGTGGGAAGACTCCACCCTAAGCCGAGCCCTATATCTGCCTTCGGCTACGGCCTTTCCATACCGTTTCAGGGCCCGCAAAACGATGCTTTGCAGCAAGGCCCTGGAAAAATGGCAGCAAACGAAAAAGGCGTCAACTTGAAAATAAACGCAAGTTGACGCCTTTCTTCTATGTCAGGGACACGGCTCCCAGTTCATTTTTTCCTTAAAAACTTGCTTTGAGAATGGCTTTGACTTCATCCTTGGTCAGGACTTTATAACCGCCCTTCAAAATAAAGGTCGCATCAGCAATGCCGTCAATCATCGCTTCCGTGGCGCCCACTTCGCCAAGCTTCAAGGCGACACCAATTTCCTTCATCCACGCCTCCATAGCGGCAAGCCCCTCTTTGGCAATGGTTTCATCCGACTTGCCGTCGGGGCAGATCTGCCACACGTTCACAGCAAAACGTTTGAACTTACTGAGGCCATAGGGCAGGAGGAAACGGTAATAGGCAAGAGAAACGGCTGAAAGGGTCATGCCATGAGTAGCGTCCGTATAGGCACCGACAGCCTGTCCCAGCATATGGACCATCCAGTCCTGGGTCTTTCCCATACCAATGAGCGTATTAAGGGCCCACGTTGCCGTCCACATGAGGTTGCTGCGGGCTTCGTAATCCTTGGGGTTTTGAATGGCAATGCGGGAGGCGGCAATAACAGAACGCATGAGGCCTTCGGCAAGGTAATCAGAGGTATTATCATCATAGCCAGAAAAATACTGTTCGCAGATATGGTTGAACATATCATAGATCCCAGCTACCATCTGCCTCTTTGGGAGGGTAAACGTAAATTCAGGGTTCAGGATGGAAAAACGGGGGAAAACGCGTGCGTCAGCAAAAACGTGCCCTACTTTACGCTTTTCTTCATGGTTTGTAATGACGGAACCAGCGTTCATCTCAGACCCGGTTCCCACCATGGTCAGTATACAGGCAACAGGGACGATCCGGTCTTCCTTTTTCGGTTCTTCAAAACGGACATAGAACTTTTCCCAGGGATCATCATCAGCATAGGCGGAAACGGCAACTCCTTTGGCAAAATCGCAGCAAGATCCGCCGCCAACGGCAAGGATCAGGTCCGCCTTGCTGTCTTTGGCCGCTTTGGCGCCTTCCCGAAGCTTTTCAGCCGTTGGATTCGGCATGACGCCGGGAACTTCCGTAACCACCTTATGGTTCTTTTTTAGGTAGGAGAGAACGGCATCATAGATGCCATTTTTCTTGATGGAACCGCCGCCATAGACCAAAAGGACATTCGGTCCATAAAGGGGCAGTTCACGGTCCAGGTTTTCCAAGGACTGTGAGCCAAAATAGAGCGTTGTTGGATTATGATACATGAATTCTCCAAGCATGGGGATTCCTCCTTTGTTCTAGCATTGATTTTATTGTATCGGATGGGCTGGGCCCTTTCCAATGCTTCTTTTTTATTCTCTTTCATGCCTTTGGCGCATGCTTGCAGCCTAGAAAAAGCGTTTCAGCCATTTTACTTTTCTTTCCGTAAACGGGGCATAGCGCAAGGAAATGTCAAAGCGTGTCGTGTTCTTGACGATGCTTTTTTTATGGGAAAAAGCATCAAAGCTTGCCTTTCCATGATAACTTCCCATGCCGCTATTTCCCACCCCGCCAAAGGGTAGGTTTGGGTTTGTCACGTGAAGAAGGGTATCGTTGATGCAGCCGCCGCCAAAAGAAAGATTGGCAATGACCGCTTCTGCAACCGCCTTGTTTTCTGTGAACACATAACAAGCCAAGGGGTTAGGCAGCGTTTTGATGTGCGCTACGGCATTTTGCATGTCTTTTACAGCAATTATGGGAAGCAAGGGCCCAAAGATTTCATCTTCCATGATGGGATGATCAAAATCCGCCTCAGGCATCAAGGTAGGCGCAATCCTGCGTTTTTCCGCGTTCACAGCACCGCCAATAAGGCTGGATTCTGTTTTCATGAGGCCAATAAGCCGGTCGTAATGCCGCTGATTGATGATGGACGGATAAGCATCACTTTTTTCAGCATGGGGATAGCGCTTTCCAATCTCTTTTGTCATGGCAGCAAGAAGCGCGTCCTTTACACTTTCCTGTACGACAACGTAGTCCACGGCAATGCAGGTTTGACCGGCATTCATGAATTTTCCCCAGACGATGCGCCGTGCCGCAAGATCGATGTTCGCCGAGGCATCGACAAGGCAGGGACTCTTGCCACCCAATTCCAAGATGACGGGCGTCAAATGCTCGCTGGCAGCCTTCATGACGATCCTGCCTGCTGCTGGACTGCCGGTGAAAAAAATCATGTCGTACCTTTCCTGCCAAAGGGTCTCAAAGGGCAAGTCTGCCTCCGGACAATAGATATATTCCGGTGGGAAAAGGTCCGCAAGAAGATCTTTGATGGCACGGCTCGTATGGACACTTTCCGGGGAACACTTCACAATGGCACAGTTTCCTGCCGCAATCGCTCCCACAAGGGGCATCAGCGTAAGATTCAGGGGATAGTTCCAAGGCGCGATGATGAGCACCACGCCATACGGTTCGGTATAAATATGATTCGTCGCGGGAAAGAAAGTCAGGAACGAGCCATCTGCCTTTTTAGGATGGCTCCAAGCCTCGACATTGATCAGGGCTTCCTTGATTTCGCTACGGACCATGCCAACTTCTGTCATATACCCTTCGCCCCGTGATTTACCAAGATCCTTGTGCAGAGCTTCCAAAAGAAGATCTTCCCGTTCATCAAGGGCATCCATCAATTTTTTCAACATAATCTTGCGAAAGGCTATACTTTTTGTTGAATTCGAGTCAAAATAAGACTTTTGCTGAATCACGATGTCATGAAATTCCATGTGCTTTACTCCTCTGAAGCAATGCCGTCAGATTGTGACGGTGCTATGATTTGCTGGGGCAACATAGCAAAAAGTAGGAGATGGTGCCTATCCGGCTTTTTCAGCGAAGGTCGCAGCTTGCTTCAACCTGGGCAACAAGGATTTTTAGGTTCCTAAGGGCGGCCTTGAACGTGAGGTAATAATGATTTTCAACGCCGCAGCTTCTAACACCAATGACTCCTGCTTGTTTGAGGACTTTCAGGTGATGGGAAACCGCCGGTCTTGAAAGGTCAATTCGTTCCGTAATCCCGTTTACGGTCAGCCCTTCCCCAGGAAAATCCGTAAGGATAAGGATGATTTCCTGCCGTTTGGCATCATTGAGAACAGAAAAGATGGGGATACATTTCCGAAACTGTTCCATAATGGCAAGGTCTTTCTCTTTCATGAGCGAGGGCTCCTTTCCGCCTATCCGTTTATTCGTTTAATCACATAAACATAATAGGCTGAAGCCAATTTCTTGTCAACGAAAAAAGAGCCATGCCAAAGGCACGGCTCTATACTCTTTATTAGAATTTGTAGGAAACGCCGACATTGACGCCATGAGTCTTTACGTCCGTATCGCCGCTGAAATCCTTGTACTTACTGTCATTATAGGAAACATTGGCTTCCCAGTTATCCGTAATGGCATAGCCAACACCGACTTCATATTGGGTAATCGTATTGCCAATGCCAAACTTAGCCCACGGCGTGGTCTTGCCAAGGGGCAGACGGCCTGTTGCACCAACCTGGAAGCCATTGGTATTATCCGTATAGCCACGATGATGGGCACGATTGCGGACGTAGCCACCAAAACCGTAAAGATAGGGGTTGAACTGGTAGACCAGATTAACCTGATGACTCTGGACTGAAGCGTTATCATCGCCTTCATGAGAAGCATAGGTATAGTCCAAGCCAAGTCCATCGCTGATGCCTACAGTCGCTCCAACACGATAGCGGGTATCGCCGTCAAAGTCGATTGTATGCCCGTCCCGTTCTCCTTTAAGGGAACTGCCGAGGGTCACATTGGCATCGATCTGTGCACGGCCCGGTGCAATTTCAGCAAGCGGGGAAGCAGCCGCGAGGCTGGCAGGGATCAGGCCTAATACAAGGGCCAGCATGATGTTCTTCTTCATAGGGAAATCCCTCCTTATCCAATGAGTTGACGATTTTATTGACACTTTATTATAACAAAAAAATGGTCTTTTGTGAAGGAAGGGGGGCTGCGGTGTTACAGAAGACCCATCTAAACAAAAAAAGCCTGACCCAAAAAGGATCAGGCGCAATGCAGTCAGCCTAGGGAAAGAGGCTTTTCACCCGTCAGTTTGACGTGGATCAGGGCCACGACCAACCCGAGGAAGGTCGGCACGACCCAGGCCATGCCATCTGCAGAAAAAGGCAGCATGGCGTGGAACGAAAGAATCGTTTTTACAAAACCGGTTTCCTTGATCGCCGGGGAAAGGACGCTTAGGGCATCCCCCAAGGCAGCAAGGATTGTAAAGGCAGCCGGCCATTTATAAAAACGCGTATCATGGTGAAAGAAATACGCCGCATAGGTCGACAGAATGAGGGCAATGGCAAGGGGATAGATGAACATGAGGACGGGAATGGCTAAGCTAATGATCTGGGTAAGGCCCACGTTTGCCACAACAAAGGAAAATCCCGCCATGATATAGCAGTAGGTCCGATAACCCGGTCCTTTGGGAAACAGGGTATGGAAAGCTTCAGAACAACTCGTAATGAGCCCAATCGCCGTCTTGAAACAGGCAAGGGTCACGATGATGGCCTGGAGCAGCTGTCCCAAGGGGCCAAAGTAATAGGCCGCAATTTCCGCAAGGGCAATGCCGCCATTATCAGAAAGGGTCAAAGCCCCCATACTTGAAACACCAAGCCAGGTGATTGCCGTATAGATGACTGTCATGAGGACCGTTACGATCACGCCAACCTTAAAGATATCGCCTGTCATGGCCGTGCGGTCCGTCATGCCCAGACTCTGCAGGGTATTGATGACAACAATGGCAAAAGCAAGGACGGCAAGAACATCCATGGTGTTATAGCCTTCCTTGAACCCCGTAAGATAAGGCTGGGATACATAGGCTCCATGCGGCATCATGGCACTGTAGGAGCCCATGGGATGGATAAGGGCCACAGCCACAAGAAGTGCCAGAAAAAGAAGGAACGCGGGATTCAGGAACTTGCCAATGTAAACAATAAGCTTAGATGGTTTCAGTCCCATAAGAAGTGCAAGGGCCATGAAGACTCCCGTAAAAAGTGCCATAATCAGGGTTTCTGAACCGGGAGGCACAAAAGGAGCCACCCCGATCTGGAAGGATACAGAAGCCGTTCGAGGAAGCGCAAAACATGGACCAATGGTGAGATAGAGCAACACGGTAAAGATCTTGGAAAAGGTGGGATGGATGCGGTTTGCCAGGTCTTCGACGCTTGTGGCGCCAGAAATTCCCAGAGCAATGAGACCAATGAAGGGCATAAAGACACCTGTCGAAATAAAGCCCCAGTTTGCAAGCCAAAAATGGCTCCCGGCAAGCTGTCCCAGATGGACCGGGAAAATCAGGTTCCCTGCACCAAACATCATGCCAAAGAGCATGGATCCCAAAAAGAAATATTGAGCACGGGTCAGTTGTTTCATGAAGTTCTCCTTATGGATCGCAATTGAAAAATCAAGGATAAGCAAAATTGTTAGAGAAAGCGGGGCTGGTTATTTTGCCGTCAGGCCCCCATCGACGGAAAGAATGGCGCCTGTCATAAAGCCATTTAGCGGAGAAAGGACGGCGCAGATCATGTGGGCCACTTCTTCGGGTTCGCCAATGCGTCCCACAGGATAAATGGAGGCCATGCTCTCGACCGTATAGCCCCCTTCTTCCAGCTGTTTTTTTACAAGGGGCGTATTGACATCACCGGGGCAGAGGCAGTTAACGCGGACCCAAGGCGAAAGATCAAGCGCCGCGGAACGGGTAAAGGCGACGACAGCCCCTTTACTTGCAGCATAAACGGCGCAGCCATAATTGCCTTCAAGGGCAGCATCGGATGCAATGTTGAGGATGGAAGGACTGTCGTCACTGAGCAGGGAAAGAACCGCCTTTGTAAGGAAGATTGTACTCTTTACATTTTCATCCATCATCTTACTGTAGGATGCCTCCGTAATATCCTGAAGGGCTTCTTCCTGGTACATGCCGGCACAGTTAACAAGGAAATCCACTTTAGCATTCCCTTCCCCTGCAGCCTCCACTACTTTTTGACAGCCCTCAAGGGTACTTACATCCGCTTCAACGTAGGTGGCCTTACCCTTGCCATCAGAAAGGGCCGTAAGGGCGGCCTTGCCCTTTTCCGCGTCCCGACCCACAATAAAGACATGGGCTCCGTCACGGACAAGCATTTTGGCTGCCGCAAGACCAATCCCGGACGTACCGCCTGTGATGATGCCCCGTTTTTCTTCCATTCCGTATGCGTACACGGCGATTCTCCTTTCCATATCAAAAAAGGCGTTTCACCTAAGTGAAACGCCTTCCGCTTCTTGTTGTTTCCTTCAGATACGATTTATATCTTACAGCTTAACAACGTTTGCAGCTTGTTCACCGCGGTTGCCTTCGACAACGTCGAATTCAACAGCCTGGCCTTCTTCCAGGGTCTTGAAGCCTTCGCCCTGAATTGCGGAGAAATGAACGAATACGTCGCCGCCGTCTTCACGTTCAATAAAGCCATAACCCTTTTCAGCATTAAACCATTTAACTTTGCCAGTCATCTACTTGGCCTCCTAAAAAATATTGCGAAAAACCACACCAAACGTATGTCAAAACTCATTGTCGTAACATTCATTAAGTCCGCTTTTTCTGAGGTTCATTCTATCATACTCCCCACGCTTTTACAAGAAGATTGTCCAGTGATTTTTTCAAAACAGTTCCCGTACTTCCTATGGTTTCCATGGGCATAAGAGCAATAGGGCATAAAAAAAGCTCCTGTTTTCAGAACTTTCGAAACAATTTTCGTCTTGTTTATCTGAGACGCAAACGTCCCTCCTTTCATGATGGAGGTGTCCCTCTGTCTTTAAGAATGTTTTCACTGCGCTGATAGCCTCATAGAAGATTGCCGCTGACGAAAAAGGAACCTGTCCAGTCCCTTTCTTACGGGCAAAAAGGCCGCTCAGATGAGACAAAAAGAAAGACCTCGAAAAAATGCGTAATCCATTTTCTCGAGATCTTGTCAGCAGGAGTGCCGCTTAGGGGTTCTTTGCCTTGCAAGCAGAAAGGGGTAGGGAGCCAGCCGCAAAAGTTTTGACAAGGGCTTCCTTTTCCTTTTTCGTCAGTTTCTTGATAGCGCATTCCCGTTTCAAGGCTTCACTTTTTCCGGGGAGCTCTTCATAGTAAACCATGGAAAGGGCATGGAAAGCATGCGTAAACTTGGCTCCTTTTCCTGATACATGGGCCTTCAGCCGTGCTGATAGGTCCGTGGTCCACCCCGTATATAGGGAGCCATTGGCACAGCGAACCATGTACACGTAAGCTGCCATTATTTCAGGATTTCCACCTTATTCATGACCACGTCTTCAAGCGGACGGTCCTGGAAATCCGTCGGTGTGGACCCGATCTTATGGACAATGTCCATGCCTTCCACGATCTTGCCGAAAATGGCGTGATGGCCATCGAGCCACGGCGTTGGCACAAGGGTAATGAAGAACTGGCTGCCGCCTGTATTGGGCCCAGCATTGGCCATGGAAAGAATGCCTTCCCCGTCATGTTTGAGTCCTGGTCCAAATTCATCGTCGATCTGATAGCCTGGGCCGCCCATGCCTGTACCGGTTGGATCTCCGCCCTGGATCATGAAATCATCAATGACCCGGTGGAAAATAACACCGTCATAGAACCCTTTTTCTGCAAGATCAATGAAATTCTGGGCCGTCTTGGGCGCTTTGTCCTCAAAAAGTTCAGCTGTAAAATCGCCCAAGGTTGTTGAAAATCTAACTTTCTTGTTCATCATGCACCTCTTTGATTATATTCTGGGCCGACTCAAAGAGCGGCCAAACTGCTGTCAATAATCCCGCACGACAAGGCGGGAAAGATTCAGGGCTTCCCGTCCCGGCTGGGGCTGGGTTCTTTCGGCGAAGAGGAAAAGCTGTCCCTTATCGTCGACATAGAAGTTATCTTCTTCAAAGGCCGCGTCGCCGCCAAAGGCTTCGACAAGGGCACGTGCCTTAGCTAGGTTCTCCTTCCCAATAAAATCACTAAGGGTCAGACGGCGGCCGCTTGCAAGATCAAAAGTCATGGCGTACTGGATGTCTGTCACAGCGCTGGTCATGATGCGTGGGTCGGCGCCTCCCCACAGGGGGGACACGAACGCATAGCGCTCCACTTCCTTCCAGCTAGGACCATCATTGATGGATTTCACACTGTAAGCCCGGTAGCGGATAGGCGGTCCGGAAAAATAAAAGCTCAGGATGTTCCGCCGGTTATAGGTTACATAGCAGGAAAGATCACTGCCCACAGGTCCCGTCACAAAGCGGTACACATCGAGATAACGGCCGATTTCCCGATTGATGGCAAGTGCGACATCAGATGCCACCCCTCCGATAATCTGAGGATAGGTGCTGCGATGGACCTTGCTGATTTCTTCAAGGGTTGCCTGCTGACCTGCCTTAAGCGCCGTCTCCGGAATGGTATACCAACCGGTCACGCCATCGCGCGTCGTAACTTTGGCCCATTCCTTTTTTCCTAAGACACGTTTTCCGTAAATCATGCCTTCACTGCCTTGCGGGACTTCCCGGACGATGGCTGTCGGGCTTTCTTCAGGCAAACTGCGGAGATAGCCGCCGGAAAACAGGACCCGTTCCATCTTATGTTCCCGCGTTACAAATTCGATTCGGGCACCATGATCGTTTTCACCGGTTGTCGTGGTCTTGGTTTCCCGCTGGGTATTTTCAGCAGGCACGACATCGGGAGTCTTTTGATCTTTCTTTTCCCCACTGCAACCAGCGGTCAGCAGGGCGGCAAGGATCAAGGAAAGAAAAGCCGAGCCTTTCATCAGCCCTTTTTCCTCAAGTAATCTGCCGCGCCAAAGACAGCGACAAGACCGTCGCCCGTGGCTTTACTGATCTGCAGGGGCTGTCCAATGCAGTCACCGGCAGCATAGACACCGGGAATATTCGTTTCCAGACGTTTATTCACCTTGATGGTGTTTCCTTCCATGGCAAGTTCTGGCAAAAGGCGGGTTACAGGGTCACTTTCCCGAAGGATGAAAAGGCCGTCCATCCGCTGGGCATCATCAGCCTGCAGTACAAGCTCCTGCCCGTCCTTTGCAACACTCTTGGGGCGGTCCTTCCGTACGGTCACATTGCCCGGAACAGGGCCTTCCACATCAAACGTCACATAGGCTGTCACCTGACTTGCAAGACCTGCCAAAAATTCCACTTCGTGCCACTGGGCAGGAACGGTACAGATGACGCCAATGGGACGGTTCCGATAAAAGTTCCCGTCGCAGGTCGCGCAGTAACTGATTCCTGTCCCCACAAGGTCTGCTTCTCCCATAAGCTGGGCTGAACGGGGAATGCCCAAGGCGAGGATAACAGTCTTTGCCTCGGTTACGCCGCTTGGCGTGGCAAGATAAAAATGGCCGTCCAGGTTCATGATGCTAAGGATTTTTTCAGATACGATTTCCGTTCCGGCTTTTTTGGCATGGTCCAAGAAGGCTTGCATGAGCGCCTTGCCTGAAATGTCGGGAAAGCCAAGGTAATTTGTGATGTGGGAAGCCTTTTGCAACGCAAGGCCAAAACTGCCCGGATCAAACAGAACAGTCGATAAATTGCGGTTTTTCGCCGTGACCGCGGCACTGAGGCCAGCCGGTCCGCCGCCAACGATAGCAAGATCATAAATCATAGGGATTCTCCTTGGGTTGTGCGAGTTGGATCTGCAGGAGCTGAAACTGCCTGCATCGCTTTTCATTATATCATATGGAGGGGACAGAAAAATAGGCCGCCCAGAGGGCAGCCTAAAAAAACGCTTATGAACGGGTCCTGGGCGGTACGGCAAACTGCAGGGGATTTTCCGTCTGCCCGTTTTCCCGGACTTCAAAATGCAGATGCGGGCCTGTACTGTAGCCGCTGCTGCCCACGTAGCCAATGACCTGTCCGCGGGACACCTGCTGCCCCACTGTAACGGCAAGGGCACTCATGTGGCCATAGGCTGTCGACATCCCGGACCCATGGTCAATACTGATAAAACGCCCGTAGCCGCCATTGAGTCCGGCCGCTGTCACGGTGCCTGCCGCGGCAGCCTTTACAGGTGCGCCAAAGTCCGCTGCAATATCAAGACCGGAATGGTACTCGGAGCCACCGCCAAAGGGATCGGCCCGCAGCCCATAAAAGGAACTGATTTCTCCGCCGTCAAGGGGCCAGCCATAGGTCCCGTCACCCGTACTTGAAAGGGCAAGAAGCATATTGGTGAGGTTTTCTTTTTTGTAGGCAAGGCGTTTCCAGTTGATTTCGTCCTGTACTTCAAGGACCTGGAGCTGATCGTCCGTTGAGGGGCCGCCTTTGCCTCCCTGGTCCAGTTCCTGGGACTTTTGGTCCACCGATTCTTCGCCAATCTTCACGCCGTCTGCTTTCAGTTTTTCTCGGACAGCCGCTTCCAATTTAGCCACTTGGGAAAGTTCCCGCTGAAGTTTTTCATTGTTATCCATAAGCTTGGCCAGGCGTTCCGTATAGACCCCGTAATCGGCCCGGTAATGCTGGAGTTCTTCCTGTTCGGCCCAGGCCCGGGAAAGCAGGCCTGCACAGACGGCAAGGGCGACTGCACAAAAGGCGGTGCTTAAGGCGGCAAGCGTCACCAGCTTGGGTCCCACTGAAAGCTGGTGACGCTTTCCCTGCCGGTCCTGCCAAGTAAACGCCCCATGGATGTCGCCCCATCCCGGGAGGTGATCAATCAGCTGCTTTCCTTTTTCTTTTATTGCATGTTTATCCATCATGGCTCTTTGCCCTACGCTTCTTTCATTGAAATTTCGTAATGTTTTATATCATAAACCTTTCCAAAAGACAAGGGTTGCCCCAAAATTATCACAAAAAAAGCTCCCGGTCGGCGTTTTTCGCACTGCGTACAGATGAAAAACGCTGACCAAGGGTCCTTAGGGAAAGGATCTGGGAGGCATTTTATTGGTTCTTCACTAAAATTTGTGGGGTCATAGACAAATAAATATTGAAAAAGGACATCAAATTCTCCAAAATGTAAGGTGACCAAACCAAAATAAAGGAGAATTGAGATGTCCTCTATTTAGTACATTATTCAAGCAGACCTGTTTTGTCAAGACCCAGATTACCTTGTTTTCTTCCCTGAAGATCCTTTGGATGATTCCACGGCATGGGTGGTCACCAGCCAGAAGCGTCATATCGATCTTCTCTGCCCTTGCTGCGTAAAGCCAATGCATGTCTATGGCACGTACCGAACTCGCCTAAGAACGGTGCCTATGCAGCCGAATGCCAGGCGCACTGTCCTCTTCGAGGGGCACCGCTTCCGGTGCCCTTGCTGTCAGGAAACAGTTACGGAACTCAATCCGTTTTGATATGAACTTCGAAATGAGAAGGTCATGGTATTCCTTAGTGGAATATCATGAAAATACAAAAAAGGCCGGAGATCCATAGAGACAATGGATCCCCGGCCTTTTGCCGTAAACGAATAAGGAACAGCCATGTTTTGTTTTCTGTGGAACCTTCCTGCGGCCTATTTCAAAAGTCCCAATTTATGACCCAGCCACGCCATGCGTCGGCCGAGGAAAGGGATTTCCAGCAGTTCTTCTTCTGTCAAAGTCTTTAGCAAGAGGAGCATCAGGATATAGACGGGCACTGCAACCAAGATGCTGAGGAAAAGCGCCAGCCCGCCGCGGCTGACAAGGGAAAGGACGAGCATTACAGCGCCTCCCATGACCGCTGCACAAAGGGCAGTCTTAAGAAGCTGCCGCCCTTCAAAGGTAAAGGCTGTATACTTCTTAATGAAAAAGAGGTTAAGAAGGGCTGCAATCCCAATATCGGCAACGGTTGCCCAACTCGATCCCTTGATTCCGAGGGTTGGCATCGCCGTCAGGTTCCAGTTGAGGAAGACCTTGACGATGGCTGCGATGATCATATTGATGACAGGGATGCGGGTCTTGCCAAGGCCCTGAAGGATGCCCGTCGACACCTGATGGAGGCCCAAAAGGAAGATGGCCCAGCTCATGATTTCAATGGCCGGTCCTGCTGCCGGTGCGTTATAGATGAGGGCAGCCACCCGTCCGCCCAAAACGTGAAGGCCGACGCTGCAGGGAATGGTGATGACCGAGGCCACCGTAAAAGCCGTTGCCACCTTGCTGCGAATGCCCGCTTCATCAGAAAGGGTCCGGGACTCACTGATAGCCGGCACAAGGCTGATGGAAAGAGCAGCCGTAAGGATTGTTGACATGTTGATAAGCGGCACGGCCATGCCAGAAAGGTAGCCGAAAAGGGTCGTTGCCTCGCCCGGGGCGTCCCAACCGCCGATCTTCAGCCGGGTTGGCACAATCATCATGTCAAGGTTAGACACTATGGGAAGCATGAGGCTTGACATGGAAACCGGCAGGGCTAGGGCAATGAGACGCTTCATAATATAGCCCGCTGACTCCTGCGTCTTGGGCGTCCTGTCCACCCCTTTGGGGAAAAACTTCTTCTTGAGCTTTAGATAAAAGCCCATCAAAACAAGGAGCCCGCAGAAAGCGCCTGCTCCCGCCCCCATGCTGGCGCCGGCAGCGGCGTAAGTAAGACCGTAAGGCAAGAGCAGGGCAGAAAAGACAATCATGGTTCCAACCCGTACAACCTGTTCCGTGATTTCCGAGCAGGCGGTCGGCGTCATGATCTGCCAGCCCTGGAAATAACCGCGGAAACTGGCGAGAAACGTAACGAAAAAAACGGCCGGAGCCAGGGCGATGATGGAATAATAGGCCCGTGCATCAGGAAGGACCGTTTCCACAAGCCAGTGGGCCAGCACCACAAGGAGCAGGGAAAAAAGGAGACCCGTGCAAAACAGCATCTTCAGGGAAACATGAAAGACGCGCTGCGCGCCTCCATAGTCTTCCATAGCCACCTTTTCTGCCGTAATGATGGAAATGGCCACTGGGATTCCTGCCGAAGAGACCGTAATGGCCATCAAATAGATAGGAAATCCCATCTGATAGAGTCCAATGCCCTCCCCACCCATGATTCGGGAAAGGATAACCCAATTGAGGGCTCCTATGACCTTGACAACAATACTGGAAATGGTAAGGATCAACGTCCCTTTGAGGAACTTGTTATTGCCCTGGGACTTTGTCACTTCTTCACTCATGCCGCGACCATCCTTCTTTGTCATGATAAGCCAAAGGCTTGTATCCATTGCATAGCGTATAGCACATCATTCTATCATATTTAAGAGAAAAAGTGCAATCGCACAGGGACTTCCCCGCGTTTTTGAACACGGACCAAGCTCTTTTTCCCTTTGATTCCTATAGACAAAGACCCTTTTTTGATGTACCATTGATATACCTTCAACTGTATATTTTTTATTTCCATTTATTTTAGGAAGAAAATATAGAAAAATAGGGGAAATCCATCATTCCACGCTAGGAAATATGGTATAATTAGCTGTTAAGACCTATTGTTTTAGAGGTGTATCATGAGTACTTATCAAGTAGGGTTGGACATTGGTTCCACTACTGCTAAAATGGTCGTTCTGGATGGCAGCAAACAAGTTGTTTTCTCCCGTTACAAGAGGCACCAAGCCAATATCATGGGAGTCCTCAAGGAAGAGCTGTCCGAACTTACCGCAGCCATCGGAGAGGCGGCCGTCAAAATCAAAGTGACGGGCTCCGTTGGCATGGGGATTGCGGAAAAATTCAAGCTTGCTTTCGAGCAGGAAGTCATCGCCGCGACCAAATTTGTCAAGGAAAAATACCCTGAAGTGGCCACCCTCATCGATATTGGTGGGGAAGACGCCAAGATTGTCTACATCAAACCCGATGGCACGTGTGACCTGCGCATGAACGGGAACTGTGCCGGCGGGACAGGGGCTTTTCTTGACCAAATGGCCGTACTCCTTGACGTGCCCATTGACAAACTGAACGAGCTTGCCGAAAAAGCGGAACACGTCCACTATATTGCTTCCCGCTGCGGCGTTTTTGCCAAGACGGATATCCAAAACCTCCTCAGTAAAGGTGTAAGCCGTGAGGACATTGCGGCGTCAATCTATCATGCCGTCGCTGTACAGGTCATTACGACCCTTTCCCATGGCTGCACAATCAAGCCGAAAATCCTTCTGTGCGGCGGACCGCTCACCTTCATGCCGAGCCTCCGCAAAGCTTTGATGGATGCGCTTCACGTCCCCTATGTAGAGTTCATTGTTCCCGATAAGGCAAACCTTATCCCGGCTTACGGGACTGCCCTCAGTGCAGAGGACGCCCCGTCAACGAGCTTGCAGAAACTCCGCGACCGGATTGCTTCTGCTCCTAAGGACGCTGTCCGGGTCACCGATACGGTGCCACCCATCTTCCATGATGAAAAAGAATATGCCGACTGGAAAAAGGAAAAGGAAGCGGACCAGATTATTCTGTCGCCCCTGACCAAAGATACGGACAAAGTCTTTGTCGGCATCGATTCCGGTTCGACCACGACGAAACTTGTCGTGACCGACGAAAACGACCGCATCCTTTATACCCACTACGGCCCCAATAACGGCAACCCCGTGGGAGCGGTGCGTGAGGCTTTTGCCGATTTTTATACAAAATGCCTGGCCGTTGGGGCCAATCCCCGCATCATGGGAAGCTGCTCTACAGGCTATGGCGAAGACCTTATCAAGGCAGCCTTCAGCCTCAACACGGGCATCATCGAAACCATTGCCCACTATTTGGCAGCCAAGAAAATCAACGACAAGGTTTCCTTCATCCTCGATATTGGCGGTCAGGACATGAAAGCCATCTTTGTCGATCACGGCGTACTGAACCGCATGGAGCTGAATGAATCCTGTTCGTCCGGCTGCGGGACCTTTCTCCAGACTTTTGCCAAGGGCCTCAACTACAGCGTCAGTGAATTTGCGGACCTCGCCTGCAAGGCCCATCATCCCTGCGATTTGGGAACGCGCTGCACGGTCTTTATGAACTCCAAAGTCAAGCAAAGCCTTCGCGAAGGGGTCACCAGCGCAGACATTGCGGCCGGTCTTGCCTATTCAGTTGTGAAGAACTGCCTGTATAAGGTCCTTAAACTCAAGAGCCCACAGGAACTGGGCAATGAGATTGTGCTCCAAGGGGGCACCATGAAAAACGATGCCGTAGTCCGGGCCTTTGAAATCCTCACAGGGACCAAGGTCCATCGCAGCAACATCCCTGAAATCATGGGAGCCTATGGCTGTGCCCTTTATGCCAAAACCAAGGGCCATGGTCAGGCGACCGTAGATGATATGATCCATGTTGCTTCCTTCAAGGATGCCCAGCTGACCTGTCACGGCTGCGAAAACAACTGCCTCATCAAGAAGTATCAATTCGATAATGGATCCATCTATTATTCGGGCAACAAATGCGAAAAATACTTTACCAATAATGGCGATGATGTGACCCCTGGTGAGAATATCTACACCTATAAGTACGATCTGCTCTTTAACCGGCCCATCAACGAGGAGGCGGAACGCACCATTGGGCTGCCGCGGACCCTTAATATGTATGAGGACTATCCTTTCTGGCATGCCCTATTTACGTCCTGCGGCCTAAAGGTCCAGCTTTCTGACCCGTCCACCCTGCACCTTTATGAGACAGGGCTTCATGACGTGATGAGCGACAACATCTGTTTTCCCGCCAAACTTGTCCATGGCCATATCCTGAACCTCATCCAAAAGCGGGTCAATCGGATCTTCATGCCCTACGTCATCTATGAACAGCAGGATGATAAGCGGCAAATCAACAGCTATAACTGCCCAGTTGTTTCGGGGTACTCCGACGTCATCAAAAGTGTCACGGAAACACAGATCCCCATCGACGCTCCGCCCATCAACTTCCAAGACGAAAAGCTGCTCAAAAAGCAGCTCCGAAAATACCTCTCCTATATTGGCTTTGACCGTTTCACGGCCGATAAGGCCATTGCCAGCGCCCTCAAGGCCCAAGAAGAGTACCGCCGAAAGATCCAGGAAAAGAACGAGGAGATTCTCGAAAAAAGCCGCCGACAAGGAAAACTCACCATTCTCCTTGCAGGCCGGCCTTACCATGCCGATCCCCTGGTCCAACATAAACTCAGCGACACCATTGCCGCCATGGGCATCAACGTCATCAACGAAGACCTGGTACGAGGCAACGAATCCATCGATATCAGCGACACGTACCTCATCAAGCAGTGGGCCTATATCAACCGCATCCTAAAATCCGCTGACTGGGTAGCCCGTCAGGACAACACCATCCACTTCATGGAAATGACAAGCTTTGGCTGTGGACCTGACGCCTTCCTCCAAGATGAGATTCGCGGTCTTTTGCAGCGCCATGGAAAAGCCCTGACGCTCCTCAAGATTGATGATGTATCGAACATCGGCTCCCTGAAACTCCGCGTCCGGTCCGTTGTGGAAAGCATTCGCTACAATGAAGACAGCAAACGTCGGGCCGAGCCTTTTATCGACACGCCGCGCTTTGAAAAGAGCATGAAGGACTACACCATCCTGACGCCATACTTTACCCCCACCTTGTCACCGCTCATTCCGTCTGTCATGAAGGTTTTGGGCTATCACGTAGAGACCCTGCCCCAGAGCACGGGGCTATCCGCCGACATGGGCCTGCGCTTTGCCAACAACGAGGTCTGCTATCCGGCAACCCTTGTTGTGGGGGATTTCGTGGAAGCTTTGAAATCAGGGAAATATGATCTTCAAAAGACGGCCGTTGCCATTACCCAGACGGGCGGTCAGTGCCGAGCTTCAAACTATTTCGGTCTGATCAAGCATGCCCTCGTTTCTGCAGGGTTCAAGGATGTTCCTGTCATTTCCCTTGCAACGAGCAGCAGTATCCAAAACGATCAGCCTGGATTCCATATCAACTGGCTGAAGATTGCTAAGATCACGGTTACAACCATCCTCTTCTCGGACTGCCTGTCAAAATTCTATAATGCTGCAGTCGTCCGTGAAAAAAAGAAGGGATTGGCAGAAAAACTGCGCAGCAAGTACCTCGACCTCGCCAAGGTGCAAATCGAAAAGAACCATTCCAAGGGGCTTTTGAAACTGCTCAAGGAAGCGGCCCAGGAATTTACGGATGCCGTCAAACCCAATGTAAAACTGCCTCAAGTCGGGATTGTTGGAGAAATCTACCTCAAGTTCAACGCCTTTGCCCACAAGAATATCACAGGCTGGCTCATGGACCATCATATTGAGGTGATGCCGCCCCTTATGACGCCCTTTTTCATGCAGGCCTTCGTCAATCGGCTGACCAATGATAAGTTTGACCTCAAGCATGACCGGATTCCCCATCTCCTGGTGGATTTTATCTATCTCCAAATTGTCAAGATCATCGATAAAGTCAACAAGATTGGCCGTGCTTTCCCCTATTTCACTCCTTTTGAAGACATCTACGAGATGGCCAATGACGGCAAGGGCATTATCAACATGGCTGCCCAGTTTGGAGAAGGCTGGCTGCTGCCGGCTGAAGTTATTGGATTTGCCAAAAGAGGCATTCCCAATGTCATCAGTCTCCAACCCTTTGGCTGCATTGCCAACCACATCATCGCCAAGGGCATTGAAAAAAAGGTCAAGACCCTTTATCCGGAAATGAACCTCCTGAGTCTGGATTTTGATAGCGGCGTCAGCGATGTCAATGTCACGAACCGTCTCCTGCTTTTTGTTGAAAATATCAAGACCAGCAAGGCACCCACCCCAAGAAAAGAGGCACAAAAAGAAGAAGCCTTCCAAGGTGAGATTATGCTGTAAATAAAAATCGTGGAACCGGAACTCCGGTCCCACGATTTTTTTGCATAAAAGAACGCTGGGAAAAAATTCCCAGCGTTCTTGATCAGCCTTCAATGGCAATCATTTTTTTGTTTTCAGACTGCGGCAACTCCTTCTTGGGAATCGACAGCTTCAGGATCCCGTCAGCATATTTTGCCTTGATGTCGCTTTCCTTCACACCGTCACCGACGAAGAAAGTACGGCTCGAACGGCCGAAGCTCCGTTCGCGGCGGATATAATGGCCTGCCTTGTCCTTTTCGTCCTTATCAAGGCTCTTTTCGGCAGAAATGGTCAGATAGCCATTTTCGAGTTCTGCATGGATTTCATCCTTCTTGAAGCCCGGCAGATCCATATCGAGTTCATAATGGTCACCCACATCACGGACATCGGTCTTCATGAGGTTCTTACCATGTTTTCCATAAAGGGCGCTGCGGTCCATAAAGGAATCAAAGCCATCCATAAAATCATCAAACACATTGTCATTAAAAATGCTCGGCAGTAACATAAGTCATTCCTCCAATCAAATATTACGGCCTTCACACAGGTCTTTTCATTTCTTGGAACGGTGGAAAGGAACCCTGCTCCTTCTGGGGGGGCTTCCTTTCCTTCGTTCTGGGATTATCATAGCACGCTTTTTTAGCACTGTCAATAGTTGAGTGCTAATTATTTTAATCTTTTTGACTTTTTTCGAAAAAAAAGAACCCGGAACCAATCCGTTCCGGGAAAAATATCGTACGATGCAGGGCGCCAGCGAATCCGAGGTCCCTTGTTTCCCCGGTATCCGCATGCTGCCGAGCTCATTTGAATGGCTGTGCACTATTATGGCACAATATCACATTTATGTCAACATAATTTCTATTTTTTTGTAATGCTTAGTCAAAAATTCCAGCTTCATCATACATTGAAGGAATGACAAGATTTCCTTTTCCGTCCATATATCCCCATTTCCCGCTCTTCTTATCCATAACTGGAAAGCGATCCTGGGCATAGGTCCCTACGTCACTGTACGCCTCCTGGGGCGCGACAAGATTTGCACCGCTGCGGTCAATAAGGGCAGCCTTCCCGCCTTCAAGAACGGCTGCAGCATCAGAGACAAAAGGGGTCACCTTCGTAAAGCGGTTTTCAATGACGATCTTGTTGGTTTCGTCGATAAATCCCCAGTGCTTATCATAGGCAAAGGGAGCACGGTCTTTTTCAAAGGGTCCCAATTCATCATAGGAAGCTGGGATGACCACTTTTCCGCTGCGGTCAATCATCCCAAAGCGGCCTTCACGGTCAACAATCAAAGCGCGGCCTTCACGGAAAGGTGATAGGGCCCGGTAATTTGCGGGAATGACTTCCTGCCCCTGCTTATTGATGGCACCCATATAAAGGTTCGACGGATGGATGACTTCCCCTGGAATGATAGAAATGCCGCCGCCCCATCCATGATGATGGTATCCTGCATCGCTCCAGCCCCAGCCAAAATCAAAGGGACCCCAGCCCCAGCCCGGGAAGCCGACACCCCAGTGTCCGCCCCAGCCCCAGCCAATGGAAACATAGTCAAAGACAGAGCGGTGACGGCGCCTCACCCCAACACGGGCCAATCCACCTTCATCAAAAGAGCCAACATAGTCATAGGCCTTCAATTTGGCGTAGCGGGCACCCGTTGTGTCCATAAGCCAGCTGCCATCGATAATGCCCACGCCCTGGCTCATGTCACTGACAGTCTTTGCCTTTCCAACAAGAAGGGCGGTTCCGTCTTTTTTAACATACATCCAGCGGTCTTGAAGCTTGACGGCTGCATACCCTTCTTTAAAAGGCTGGGCCTTCCTATACTGGGGCTTAAGGATATAAGCTCCCTGTTTATCGATATAGCCCCATTTTCCATCCGTTTTCACAGCCGCAAGGCCTTCGGAAAAAGGACCCACCTCATCATAATGGGAAGCAAGGGCCTTGCCCTGACGGTCATAAAATGTCCATCCTTCCCGGTCCCGGGCCGCAAGCATTCCATCGCTGAAGGGTCCCACCTTCTTAAAGGTTGGAGCGATGATGACCTTGCCCTGTCGGTCATACATTCCGTATTTTCCATCCTTTTCAACAAGGATGACAGCATCTGTTTCTCCTTGTTCCACTTCGATTTTTTTATATTCCAAGGGCAGAACCACTCGTCCCTGCAGGTCAATGACGCCTGCCCTGCCCTTTTGGGTCACAATGGCCAAATGGTCCGCTGCAAGCACAGCATGAGCGCATGCCATGAGTCCCACAAGGAGCAGGAACCCTCGTTTGATTTTATTTTTCATAATATATAACACCTCCGATGCAAAAAACGGCTTCCTTCTGCGCCTATTGTATCACGAAGGATAGGCCCCGTGCCAGACAAGAAAAAAAGAGACGGTAAAAAAATGAGCGGTTCATTTCTTCGCAGTCTCTTTTCCTATGGTTTTGCTATTTACAAAGACAACGCAACTGCTGTACAGCAGCAATCTTCCCCCAGCTATGATTCATTTAGGAAGCAGTTGTTAGTTTTCCACTTATGGTCTTTTTCCATTTGCTTTTTACAAATTCGGATCAGATGGGTCCAGATACGAGGAGCTCCCGGCCTCAGCGACGACGGCGGACCTGAGACGTCAGCAATCTGATAGCGCAGCGACGCGGGAGCTGTTGCGCAAAGGTTCTCCGAAGCGGTGCCTCCAAAAACAAAGCGGCGACGCGTGAGTTTCCTTGCGGCCAGAGGCCGGTACGTCGAGGAGATTGAGGTCGCGGGCGACAAAGTAGATGGGGCCATATGGGCCGAAGATTGAAAAAATCTTCCGCTTTGATAAGCTGGGTGCGGGAGGTGACGACACGTGGTTAGGAGGGGGAGCGCCCAGGCGTAAGGTATCCCCCAATCAGGAACGTATCGTCGTACGAATCGTCATCCTCGATTGCGTCCCTAAAATAAGAAGTAAGCAATGAAGGCACCGTAATCTGAAGAATCGGCGCGATTTGTACGACGAACAAGAAACTCTTAGTCTAAGGCAGCAAAGCCTGTTTTGAGATCTTCCAAGATATCATCAATATGTTCCGCCCCAATGGAAAGACGGATTGTTGACGGCGTAATCCCTGAACTAAGGAGTTCTTCTTCCGTCATCTGTGAATGGGTTGTTGAGGCCGGATGGATTACAAGGCTCTTCACATCTGCTACATTTGCCAGAAGGGAGAAGACCTTCAGATGATCGATGAAGGTACGGGCCGCTTCTGGACCGCCCTTGATTTCAAAAGTAAAGATGCTGATCCCGCCATGGGGGAAATATCTCCGATAGAGTTCATGATCGGGATGATTGTCAAGGGAAGGATGATTCACCTTGGCTACATGGGGATCATGGGCAAGGAAGTCGACAACCTTAAGGGCATTTTCCACTTGCCGCTCTACACGCAGGGAAAGGGTCTCCGTTCCCTGAAGGAGCATAAAAGCCGCAAAAGGAGACAGGGTAGCTCCCAAGTCGCGGAGAATGACAGCCCGAACATAAGTAACAAAAGCAGCCGCTCCCACATCACGCGTAAAGCTCAGACCATGATAGCTGGGATTTGCCTCCACAAGCCAAGGGAATTTACCCGATGCAGCCCAATCAAATTTGCCGCTGTCCACAATAACCCCGCCCAGGGTCGTACCATGACCGCCAATGAATTTTGTCGCCGAGTGGACAACGATGTCGGCACCAAACTCAAAAGGGCGGACGAGATAAGGCGTAGCAAAGGTATTATCCACCACAAGGGGGATTCCATGTTTATGGGCAATCTCCGCCACGGCGCCGATGTCAATGAGGTTGGCATTCGGATTGCCTACGGTCTCAATGTAAAGGAGCTGCGTATTTTCCCGGATGGCCCCTTCAAAAACGGATGAACCCTTTGTCGGATCGACAAAGGTCGTTTCAATGCCAAAGTCAGGCAAGGTATGGGCAAAAAGGTTATAGGTCCCGCCATAGATGGTTGTTGCGGCCACAATGTGGTCATCCTTATGGCAAAGGGCCTGGATGGTATAGCTGATGGCCGCCGCCCCCGTTGCGGTCACAAGTGCTCCCACGCCGCCTTCCAGTGCAGCAAGGCGTTTTTCAAGGACATCGCTTGTTGGATCCCCCAGCCGGCTGTAAATGAAACCAGCATCCTTCAAGGCAAAACGGTCCGATGCTTGGGCAGAATCCTTAAAGACGTAGGATGTACTCATGTAAATCGGTACGGCACGGGCCCCGGTCGATGGGTCCGGCTGTTCCTGCCCTACATGGAGCTGCAGTGTTTCAAAATGATACGCTTTTCCTTCACTCATCACAATACCCCCTATAGTCAATTCATAGTCTTAAAATATGAATTGATTATAGGGGGTACAAAATGACCTGTCAACTAGTTAGGCAAGTTCTCCACCAAGGAAGATTCGACTATTCCAAATGTTACAGTTTGCTTGGACGTTCGTATGATGAGTCGTATGATGATTCATCTGATCAAGCCTTTTTGGAAAGCATCCATACCATGACCATGATGCACAGGGCACCCGCCATTTCCACAAAACCCACGCGGTTTCCCATAAAGAGGATGGATACCGCATAAGCGGACAGCGGTTCAAAAGCCGCAAGGGCACCGGTTTCCGAGGCGGGGATATATTTCGTGCTTTCAAGGTACACCGTATAGGCAATGAGGGTTCCCAGGACAATGATGATACCAAAGGCGGCAAGGGTACCTGCCGTCCACAGGGTCCCTTCAAGGGTTGGATGATTGAGGGCCATAAGGAGCAGGGCGTTGCCCAGGCTCCCCCAGCCGATAATCAGAAAGGTCGGATAGCGGTGCAGGAGATCGGCGGCGAAAGCCGTATAAAATGCCATACCAAAGGCGCTCAGGATGCCCCAGAAAAGGGCTTCCCGAGAGATGGCAAGCGCTGCTCCCTCCCCTTTTGTCGCAATGAGGAAGGTTCCGACAATGGCAAGGAAAGCGGCCACTGCTTCCCGCCGACGAGGACGCCGTCGTTCCAAAATAAGGTAATAACCCAGCAGGATAACGGGCATGAGATACTGCAGGACCGTTCCTGTTGCTGCATTGCTGTAATGGATGGCAATCGTAAAAGGAACCTGCATGGTATAAAGACCCAGGACCGTAAAGCGAAGGAGCCTCAAAAAATCCTTTTTGACAGGTTCCAGGAGCTTTTCCCCACACAGGCCGCTGATCAAAAGAAAGACCGCGGCCGTGACAACCATGCGGATTGCAAGGACCGTATCCCAGGAAAAATGTTGATAAGTCATGAGGTATTCCAAACTGTTGCTGCTGCTTCCCCATAGCGTTGCCCCAACAAGAACAAGCATCACCCCATATTGATGTGTTTTTTTCATAATCGTGGTCCTTTCCAAAAAGGTCAGCTTTCTTCAAAGGGATCGGCCCAGACCGCATCGCTGAGGCTAAAGAGCGCTTGATAGCGAGGACATGATTCATCATGATCGTTGATGACGCCGACAGCTTCAAGATAGGAATAAATGGTGACAGGTCCGACAAAGGAAAAGCCCCGCTTCTTAAGGTCCCGGCTGATAGCCCTGGATAGGCCATTGGCGGTCGGGAGGGTCCCTGTCCCATGCCCTTTGTAAAAGAGGGTCTTTCCCTTTGTATACCCCCAAAGATAGCGGTCAAAACTGCCATATTCCTTGGCAACGGCAAGATAGGCCCGGGCATTTTTGATGACGGCACGAATCTTGCGTTCCGAATGGATGACACCGTCCGTGGCCATGATACGGGTCACGTCGCGTTCCCCAAAAGTGGCAATGGTCAGAGGGTCAAACCCCCTAAATGCCTCTTTCAAGGCCTCCCGTTTTTTGAGGATAAGATCCCAACTCAGTCCGCACTGCAGGGCCTCAAGCATCAAGAATTCAAAAAGGGCCCGATCATCATGGAGCGGAACGCCCCATTCCTGATCATGATAGGCCTTCATCAACGGATTGATCGTACACCAAGCGTGACAGCTCATGTTGCCCTCCCAAAAGATTCTCTTCGCATTGTACCATGAGTCGGCAGGAAAGAAAACCGCTTCCCGAGAAGTGTCCTTTTAGACTATTTGTTCAAGTTTTTTCCGAAATAATAATTGTTTTTTACTAGGCTTTCAGTATATAATAATAGCGAATGAAAAACGACTCTATTCTTTGATAGCTTTCGTTATTGATGAGAAAAATCATGGCTATCATCCGGGATGATGGAGCTCCTGGAAGCTATCGTTCCATTTTAGCGTGTCAGGCCCAAGATTTGCCTGGCAGAAGAGTAGACGCACTTATGGGGAGGGAGAAATCATATGCCCAAAGAAAACAGTACGCATCAAGTCGATCCCATGGATAAATGGGTCTCTATTGAACAGGCAGCAAATTACCTAGGGGTCAGTGTGGTTACGGTTCGTTCCTGGCTGCGTGAAAAGCGTGGCATTCCAGCAGTCAAAATTGGAAAGCAGTGGAAATTCCGGCTTTCTGACCTTGAAAAATGGGTCACCAGCGGAGGCAGCCAATTCGGTTCTGACAAAGAGGAAGAATAAAAAAGATGACCGGTTCCCAAAGGAGCTGGTCATCTTTTTTATTCGAAAGTCCTGAGCCCTTTCAGCATCAGAAGGTTGCCAGGTCAAAAACGTGAAGCCCCAGTTCCCGGGAAAGGACCTGCAGAATCTTTTCACCGCCGACGGAGTTTCCCTTTTTGTTGAGCATCGGCCCAAAGGTACCAATGCCCACCCCTTTACGGGAAATGGCCACGATGCCGCCGCCGACACCACTTTTACTAGGCAGTCCGACCTTAACTGCATATTCGCCCGATTCATCATACATGCCGCAGAGCATCATGAGGGTCGTCACAATCCGTACAATGGTGGGATCGATTAGCTGCTCACCTGTATCAGGATCGATGCCGTGGTTGGAAAGGACCATACCATAACGGGCAAGATCCTTGGCCGTTACCATGACAGAGCACATGCGGAAGTAAATATCGAGGATATCTTCCGGTTCTCCATCAAGGACATTGTCGCTCTTTAGGAGAAAAGCAATGGAACGATTCCGCGTCCCCGTTCGTTTTTCAGACTGATAGACTTCTTCATTGAGACTGATGCGAGGATTATTGCAGACTTTACGGACAAGTTCCAGGAAACTGCCGAAGGGATCTTCCGTTTCTACACAGCTTGCCGTAACGATGGCACCCGCATTGATCATGGGATTAAAAGGACGCCAATCCTTTAATTCCAGCTGCAGGATGCTGTCAAAGCGATCACCAGTTGGCTCCATGCCAATTTTACTGAAGACTTTATCGTAACCCGCCGTCTGAAGCGCCAAGATAAGGGAAAAAGTCTTGGAAATGCTCTGCATGGTGAAGGGAATGTTGTAATCCCCGGCCTTATAGATGGTCCCATCTTTTTTCATGAGACAGACGCCAAGGTTGGACGAATCGGCCTTGGCAAGTTCTGGGATGTAGCTTGCCACCTTACCTTCATAAAGGACGTTGCGTCCTTTTTCGAGAGCCATTTCCAAGATGGATTGTACGTCAACTGCCATAGTGTGTAACCCCTTTCTC
The DNA here is from genome assembly GCF_000468835.1 of Acidaminococcus sp. BV3L6. Classification (NCBI taxonomy): domain Bacteria; kingdom Bacillati; phylum Bacillota; class Negativicutes; order Acidaminococcales; family Acidaminococcaceae; genus Acidaminococcus; species Acidaminococcus sp. BV3L6. The sequence goes on from NZ_AWUR01000047.1 coordinate 45,078, forward strand.
AATGAAATTATTTCCAGAAATCAAGTTCCTCGGGGTCCATCCCGATGGATTCCGCTTTAAAGACCGGATCAAGGCCCTGTGCTTTTTGCTTTTCGTAGTCTTTGTAGGCCTTGATGACAACGCCGGATAGGGCAACACAGGCCGGCAGATTGATGAGAGTCATGCCGCCCATGGTGATATCGGCAAGACTCCAAGCTGCCGTCATGGGAATGATGGCCCCAATAAAGACAATAAGGATGGCATAGATGTGGAATCCTCTCATGAAGGACGGGCTCGGCATCTTCTTACCATTCAGGTACGCAAGTCCATTTTCACAATAATAGATATTGCCGATGAGGGTCGTAAAGGAGAAAATCAACATAGCCACAGTAATAAAGAGCGGTCCAAAATGCCCCAGCTCGCTGAAAAGGGAGTTTTGTACCCAAACCGCACCAGCGGCTTCCTTGGTAGGGACCACACCGGAAACAAAGCACATGAAGGCCGTGGCATTGCAGAGGATGATCGTATCGATATAGACCGTAAGCATCTGCACGAGGCCCTGCTTGACCGGATGGGATACGATGGCTGAAGCGGCGGCGTTTGGTGCAGATCCGACCCCTGATTCATTGGAATACAGGCCGCGTTTGATGCCCATGACAAGGCAGCTGCCTGCTACACCGCTAAGGATAGCCTTGAAATTGAATGCGTCTTCGAGGATCATGGAAATGACATAGGGGATCATGCCAAGATTCATGACAAGGACGATGGCCGTTACAATGACATAAGCCACACCCATGAAGGGCACAAGGATACTGGCCGCTTTTTCGATTCGTTTGGCACCACCCATGACACAGGCCCCACACAAGATGGCAAGGATGGCCCCGATGATGGCGGGCGTCACGCTGGGATCATAGAAACTGTAGACAGAGAAAGTAGACTGTACATTGTAGGAGCAGACAAGGTTAAAACCAAAAGAATAGGTCAGAAGCAGAAAGACAACAAAAGCCGTGGCAAGGGTCTTGTTGTGGAGGGCATCTTCGATGTAATAAGCCGGTCCGCCATAGCTTGTCCCATCGGAATTTTTCCGCTTATAGATCTGCGCCAAGGTGCACTCCACAAAAGATGATGCGGCCCCAATAAGGGCCATGACGGTCATCCAGAAGACGGCGCCAGGACCGCCGAGGCAGATTGCCGTAGAGATTCCGATAATGTTGCCCGTTCCAACGCAGGCAGCCGAAGAGACCATCAGCGCCTGAAAAGGGCTCGTCCCCTTTTCATCCGTCGGTTTTGCCATGACAAGACGCATCCCCTCGGGGAGCCGGTGAATCTGTACAAATCCCATGCGGAGGCTGAAATAAAGACCGGCCGCGGCCATGACCACAAGCAGGATGGGATAATAGAGGACACTGTCGATTGCATCAAGGATTTCTACCATGTTCGCACTTCCTTTTCACTGTTTTAACAATAGTTCGAATATTTTCATTTCTATTATAATGAAAACGGGGGCATCAGCGATAATTGGAATGCTGCATGTGGGGTATTGCATTTATAAATGGCCCTCATGAAAATCTCTTTCCCCCTCATTCCTATGATATAATAGCCATATCACAGCATCGGAACCAATGAGTAAAGGAAATCACCATGGATACAAATAATTTACGCTATTTTGCTGCCGTCGCCAAATACGGCTCCATTACCCAAGCAGCCAAAGCCGCCTATATTTCCCAACCCCAGCTGAGCCACATCATCCGCCAGCTGGAAAAGGAAATGGGGCTTACCCTCTTCCGCCGAACCAGCCACGGGACAAAACTCACTGTCGACGGTCAGCGCATCCTCCTCCACTGTCAGGTCATCCTCAAGGAAATGGACCGCCTCCAGAACATGGTGAATGCCCACCGCATCGAAAAAAGCTGCCTCAATGTAAGCATGACCCGATTTTCCCATACAGCAGAGTGCTACAACGAGATTTGCCGACGCTATCAGGACATTGACAGTTTTACGGGCCGGCTCTGTGAAGGAGCCACCCTCGATGTCGTCCAAGATGTAAAGGAAAACCGCTCCAACATCGGCATCCTTCATATGGCCGGAAAAGAGGCGGACGATCTTGCTAGGAACTTTGAGGAGCAGGGCCTTATCTATGAACCCCTTGCCACCTTTCGGCCTTATGTATGCCTTTCCTCGGAACATGAACTCATCCGCACCGTTGGACGCCATGGTATCGACATCCGAGAACTTGTCGACTACGGCTTTGTCCGCTACATTGGCCAGTATGAGGATTTTATCTATCATCTGACGACGGAATCAGGCCCCATCGACCTGAACAACGCCCGCAAGATCATCTACGTCAATGACCGTCAGGAACAGATGCGCCTCCTGTCGCGAACCAATTTCTTTACTGTGGGCATCATGGAATTCCGGGACCAAGATTCCCTCTACGGTGTCATCTCCGTACCGCTCCTTGGCTGCGAGGAACGGTTCCGCTTTGGCGCCATTCGAAAAAAAGAGACCAAACCTTCCCAGATGGAGCGGGATTTCCTCGACCTTGTGTCCACCCGCTTCAAAAGAATGGAGATGGCGGATATCGACTAACCTTGAAAAAGGACTGGAAAAGAAGGATTTTCCTTCTCTTCCAGTCCTTTTTTGCAGTTCCGATCAGAGGCGGACCAACTGGGCATCACTGATACCGTCAAGGTTCCGTACAATCTCAAGGGTAGCCCCATCGACCGCGCTGTCGACGGTGAGTACCATCATGGCAGTCCCTTCTTTTTTCTTACGGCTGACCTGCATGGTCGCAATGTTGACGTGTCCGGCGCCCAAAAGGGTCCCAATCTGACCAATCATCCCCGGTTTATCATCATTGCGGGCAAAAATCATGTAAGGCGCCGGAATCGTATCGAACTGATAGCCCTCGACTTCCGTAATATGAGGCTGATTATCCGGCGTCACCATGCCAGCTGCCGTAAAGCTCTCCTTACCAGCCCCAATGCGGACAGCCACTCGGTTCATGCGGCCCTCCCCCTTGACCTTACCTTCTGTCACAGTAATGCCCCGCGTTTCAGCGGCCAGTTCAGCATTGACCATATTGACCCGTTCCCGCAGGACCGGTGACAAGAGACCTTGAAGGATGCTGCGGGTCACCATCTGCGTCTCCTGCTGGGCCGCGGCCCCTTCATAAACAATCTCCAGCCGGTCCACCGGTGCTTTTTTCAATTGATAGTAAAGTTTTCCCAAGGCATCCCCCAGTGCAAGGTAGCCCCGCAGATCTTCCAGTTCCGTTGCCGCAATGGCAGGAAGGTTCACGGCGTTGGGAACCATCTTGCCGCCAAGGACATTGATGACTTCCTCGGCTATGGCAAGGCCCACCTTATCCTGAGCCTCAAAAGTGCTGGCCCCAAGGTGGGGCGTCACAACGCATTGAGGCATCCCGATGAGGGGAGAGATGGGATTGGGTTCATCCACCACAACGTCAAGCCCGACGCTTGCTACGATTCCTTCCTTCACTGCTTCGGCAAGGTCCTGTTCATTGTAAAGCCCGCCGCGGGCACAGTTGACGACGCGAACACCTTTCTTGCACTTCTTCCATTCAGCCGCGCCCAGCATATTGACCGTCTCTTCCGTCTTAGGCGTGTGGATGGTAATGACATCCGCTTCTTTCAGCAAATCATCCAAGGTCTCACATTTTTCCACACCAAGGCGCTGAAAACGGGAATCAGGGATATAAGGATCATAGGCAATGACGCGCATATCAAAGGCATGCATGCGCTTTGTAACAAGAGCCCCAATGCGGCCAAGCCCAATGATGCCAAGCGTTTTATGATAGAGCTCGCTGCCTTTGAGGTCCTTGCGTTCCCAGATGCCTTCTTCGAGCATCTTGTTGGCCCGGACCGTATTGCGGCAGCTTGCAAGCAGGAGACCGATGGTATGTTCAGCGGCCGAAATGATATTGGCTTCCGGCGTATTGACCACAATGATGCCCCGTTTGGTGGCACCGTCAAGATCGATATTATCCACACCATTGCCAGCCCGGCCAATCACCTTGAGTTTTTTTGCCGCATCATACAGCTCCTCGTTGACCTTTGTCACGCTGCGGACAATGAGGGCATCATAATTCCCAATGACCTGTAAGAGATCCTCCCGCTTGATGTCAAAATCAACGGTCACATCAAGGGCCTTCTCAGCCTTTAGGCAGACCACCCCCTTATCCGAGATCCGTTCCGCGACAAGCACTTTTTGTTTTTCCATGATGCTTCCTCCTCTCGGCGCCCGTAAAAAGAAAACTCCCATCCCTGCGACAACAGTCGCCAAGGACGGGAGAAGCTCTCACGTGGTGCCACCTTGTTTTACCCAATGGGCCTTCAAACGGGGTAACGGCCGCACTGCCCGGATAGGTTCTTTCCCTATCATTTCCGGAGCGGATTCCAAGACCCACCCTGCCGCGTTCCACCTTATCGCGGCTCTCTTGGAGGATGGGAGACCTGTACTATTCTCCTTCATCAATAATTTTAATGATATTAATTAAATGTTTTAAACTTTATGTTCTGTATTTTAGTTTCTTTCGTTTTGTTTGTCAAGAGCATTTGAAAATTTTTCGGCTCGGGCAAGATGGTCCTTCAGGATTTTGGAACGCTGGGATACGGCCTCCAAGGCAGAAGCCGCATCGTCTATTTTTTTCTGGGCCCGGTCCACAGCAAGATCAAAGCTTTCCATATCCTGCTGGATCCTGACAACAAAACGCCAGACTTCACTCGTCTTTTTCTCCACCATCAGGGTCCTAAATCCCATGAGCAGGCTGTTGATGAGTGCAGCAAGCGTTGTTGGACCGGCCACGGTCACGCGATATTTCTGCTGCAGTTCCGACAAAAGGCCGGGCACAGAGGTCACTTCCGCAAAGAGCCCTTCAAGGGGCAGATAGAGGATGCCAAAATCCGTTGAGTACGGCGGGGCAATATATTTATCCCGAATATCCCGGGCTTCCTGCTTTACCCGGGCCGCCAATCCTTTTAAGGCCTGCTGCGCGGCATCTTCATCATCCGTTTCACGGGCTTCCAGAAGACGCAGGTAATCTTCTTGGGGCAGTTTTGCATCAATAGGAAGCCAGACAGGCGTCTTTCCATCCTTCCCGGGAAGACAGATGGCAAATTCCACCCGTTCCTGACTTCTTGGCCGGATGGCTACATTCGTTCCATACTGATCAGGGGCCAGCATATCGCTAAGCAGGCGCGCCAACTGCATTTCACCCCAAATGCCGCGATTTTTGACATTCCCCATCACCTTCTTAAGATCCCCTACATTCTGGGAAAGGCTCTGGAGCGTTCCCAAGCTGCGGCTCACCTGCTGAAGTCGGTCGCTGACAACGCTCATGGACAAGGTCACCTTCTGATCAAGGCTCGAACGCAGCTGTTCTGCATTCTGCCGGGCTACCTCGGCCTCGTAGGCATCCCGTTCCCGGAGCGAACGCTGCATCTGGAAGAGCAGGATGATGGTAAAAAGGAGGGCCCCCAACAAGAGGGCAAGAAGGAGCAATTCCATATCAATGCGTTCCTTTCTTCAGTTTTTGGGGCGGGACAGCTGTCAGCCACTGCCGATCCGCTTCATCAGGGCGAAAAAGCTTAGCATCAAACCACGTATAATAAAAGCGCTGGCTGGGGACAATGCCGTAGCCATCCTGCAAATGATCGGTTGTGTCATAGGGATCGGCCATGATCAGGACATCATTGGCCCCCTTGTCATCTCCAAGGGAATCAAACCCGATAATAACGCGCCAATGACCGCCCCAATCCACATTTTCAACCATAATAGGAATGCCTTGGGAAAGGTTCTGCTTCACAAAGGCCACAAAGGCCTCATAGGTTTCCGGGGAACCATCCGTGAGGGAAGAATGGACCGTCCAGCCCATACCGGTAAAATAACGCACCATTCCCCTTGTATTTGTTCCTACATCTTCCATTCCCCACGGATGCGTTTCCATGATGCGGGCGATTTCCATTTCACTATGAGGCGATTTGCCAAGATAATAGTCAGCGACCGTAAGTGCCGCTGCCGGGCCGCAGGTATATTCCGTCTCCTGCTGATGCGTCCGGTAGTGGGAAAGGAGAAGCAATGAGCCGTGAGACTTCATCCGGTAAAAATCAGGATGGACATAATAGGGGGAATCCTTTTGATCGAATTGATGAAGATAGGCAGCTGGACCGCCACCGTCTTTTTTTAGGGCTTCCGTAAGATCCGGGGCTGCAAAAGCCACCGCGCTTCCCGCAGTAAGGACAAAGGTCAAAAACAGCGCTGCTGGATGTAGTAACTTCATGATAGGTCGCCTTCTTTCCATTATTCAAACTTTTGTTTGTAAATTCCTTTTTATTATAACAAGTTTTTTCATTTTTGGTAGCCCCTAGCCTCTTTCCTACTCTACAAAACAAAAAAGGAGTGGTATACTATTAATTAATTAATCAATTAATAGAAAGGAAGATTGCCATGAAAAAAAGGGATCCCAGCCTTACGATCAGGGCCCTTATTACAGCGGCGGAAGCGCTGTTTACACAAAAAGGGTATTATCCCGTCACCATCAAGGAACTAGGAGAAAAGGCCGGCTGCAGTCCCGCCCTTATTTCCTATTACTTTGGAGGCAAGAAAGACCTATACCGCGCTGTCGTGGACCGACAGCTCTCGATCATTGATGACCTCAAGCAGGAAACGAAAGAGACCCCTCTTGATTCCCTGCAAAAAATTCATTATTTCCTAAAGGCCCTGCTCCGTACCCAGCTTGATCCGTCAGGCCATCTCGATCTTTGCTACAAGGAACTCATCATGCCCTCGGGCCTTCTTGATGATACGGTTTGGCAGCGGATCCTTTCCATGGGGAACTATTTGAAATCCCTTTTCCAAAAGGCTGCCGAAGAAGGTCTCCTGAACCCATTTCCCGATGAGAGGGCGCTTTCCCATATCGTCTTTACGGTGGAATCCATTACGGAAACCCTCTACCTTGTCAAGGACCGGGCAACTCCCCTTAACCCCGATCAAAGACCAACAGAAGAAGTCCTCGATGAACTCATCGATTTTGTCATGACACCCATGAAAAGAGCAGAAAGGAGTCCCAAGCCATGAATCAAATCAAAGCCTATATGGCCCATCATAAAAAACGGATTGCCCTGATTGCCGCGTTCTTCTTCCTCATCCTTTTGGGGCGCGCTCTCTACCAGATCCTTTTCCCACCCAAGACCGCCAAGACCATTCCTTATGTAAGGACCATAACGGTCGGTACGGATGAAACGAGTGGGACCTACACCTATCCTGGCACAGTCCGAGGCAAATATGAATCCGTCCTTTCCTTCCAGGTAAACGGGCGCATCACCAAACGCCTCGTAAACCTCGGCGATACGGTAAAAGCCGGCGACGTCCTCATGACCATTGATCCAAAGGATGTAAGGGAACAGGTCAGGAACGCTGAAGCAGCCGTAAATGCCGCCGCCAGCCGAGCCAAGCTTGCCCGCGACAATGCCAGCCGCTACGAAGCCCTCTATGAAGAGGGAGCCGTCAGCGCCTCCTTGTGGGACCAGTATCGGACCGAGGAAGAAGCCGCCAGTGCCGCCCTTTCCCAGGCATCAGCCAGTCTCCAAACGGCCCAGAACCAGCTCAGCTATACAGAACTTACGGCCGATCATGACGGCGTCGTAGCCGCCCTTTCCGGCGAAGTGGGACAAGTAGCCACAGCGGGAAGCCCCATGGCAACCGTCATTCAGGACGGACAGCGGGAAGTGGAGATTTTCGTTCCCGAAAGCCGACTTGCGTCCATTGCACCAGGAACTCCCGTCACGGTAACTTTCTGGGCCCTTCATAACGAAGAAGCAGCAGGTACGGTCCGTTACATCTCCCCCATGGCAGACCCTGCTACAAAGACCTACAAGGTCCGGGTTTCCCTCACGGAAATGCCTCAAGGGGCGCAGCTTGGTATGACCGCAAAAGTGGCTTTAATGAAAAAAGGCACAGCCGCCCTCATGGTTCCTCGTTCCGCCCTCTATGAAGCTGCCGGGAAAACTGGCATCTGGGTTGTCACGGATGGCCGCGTCTTTCTGCATCCTGTTACCTTGGGCAGTTACGAAGATGACACGGTTACGATTACCGATGGCCTGACAGAAGGCGACTGCATCGTCACGGGCGGCATCAGCAAACTCAAGGAAGGGATGGAGGTCAAAGTGGAAGGAAGTGACACCTGATGAACTTCAATTTATCCCGTTGGTGCGTCAAGCACCGGCAAGTCGTCTATTTCTTTACGGTTCTCATTTTCATCGCCGGCATCTTTTCCTTCCACAGTTTGGGCCGCAGTGAAGACCCAAACTTTGTCGTCCGCCAGATGGTCATTTCCGCGGCCTGGCCCGGGGCCACGGCGGATGAAATGCAGGAACTTGTGACCAGCAAGCTGGACAAGATGGTCCAAGCCACACCGGACATCGACTATATTACGAGCTATTCCCGCCCCGGCGTTTCAGTCGTAAACGTCATCCTAAAAGAACAGGTCCCCAACAGCGAGGTTCGCAAACATTGGCTGGAAGTTCGCAATTATGTCATCGATCATCAGTCAGAACTGCCGGACGGCATCTATGGGCCTTACTTCGATGATCGTTTTGATGATGTCTACGGCAATATCTATGCTCTCACATCTGACAGCTTCTCCAAGGAAGACCTGCGCGCCAAGGCTGAAGAGCTAAAGCGCCAGTTTTACACCGTTCCCGATGTATCCAAAGTGGAACTCATTGGTGAGCAGCCCATGAACATCTACATCCGCATGTCCAATACCAAACTCGCCGAGCTGGGACTTTCCCTTGACAGCGTCACCAGCGCCATCCGCGGTGAAACGGCCATGGCGGCCACAGGAACTGTCGATGCCAAAGGGGACAACGTCCAGATTCGGGTTACAGGCATGACAAAGGCCCTTGATGAAATCCGCAGCATCCTGATTACACAAGGCGGACGGACCTTCCGTTTGGGGGATATTGCCAGCGTAACCCAGGAATACCCCGACCCGCCTGAACCCAAGATGTATGCCAACGGCAAAGAAGCTATCGGCATCGCCATTTCCATGAAAGATGGCGGCAATAATATTACCTTGGGCCATAATTTAGAAAAACTGACAGCAAAAATGCAGGCAGAACTGCCCTTGGGATTGGATCTTTCCCAAGTAGCTAACCAACCCAAGGTTGTTGAGGACTCCATCAGTGAATTTACGGAAGGGCTCTATGAAGCCATCCTCATCGTCCTTGTTGTGAGCCTTTTTTCCATGGGGCGCCAATGCGGCTATGTCATTTCCGTCTGTATTCCCCTTGTCCTTATGGGCTCCTTTGTAGGGATGTACCTCATGGGAATCGATCTGCACAAGATTTCCCTAGGGGCCCTGATCATCTCCCTTGGAATGCTCGTTGATGACGCGATTGTCGTTGTCGAGCTCATGGAAGTCAAGATGAGCGAAGGCATGGACCGCCTTGAAGCAGCCACCTACGCCTTTAAGACAAACGGCATGACCCTTTGCTTTGGGACCATGATCACCTGTGCCAGTTTTCTTCCTATTGCCTTTGCGAATTCAAATGTATCGGAATTTGCGGGCTCCCTTTTCCCGGTCATCACCATGACCCTCATGTTCTCCTGGTTTGTTTCCCAAACCGTTGCCCCCACCTTGGGCTATGAATGGATCAGGCCTAAAGTGATTGAACAGGAAAGTTATGACACACCTTTTTACAATAAGTTCCGCCGTATCATCGATTGGTGCCTGGCCCACCGCAAGACGGTCATCGCCGGCTCCCTCACCTGCCTGCTGGGGTCCATAGGCCTTCTCTCCCTCGTCAAACAGGAGTTCTTTCCCGAATCGGTGCGTCCTGAGGTCATTACAGAGCTTCACCTCCCCGAAGGCGCCGGCATCAAGGAAAGTGACCGTGCAATGAATACCCTCATGAAGGCGATCGACGGTGACCCTGATGTCGATCACTATTCGGCCTATATCGGCAAAAGTTCCCCTCGTTTCATTCTCGTTCTAAATCCCGTCCAGCCCCGTGACAACTATGCCCAGCTCGTCACGGTTGCAAAGGACGTTAAGGCCCGGGAACGCGTTGCCAAAAAGATTGATAAGATCATCAAAATGGAGCTGCCGGAAGTAACAGCCTATTCCAAGTCGATTCCTCTCGGACCGCCGAAGGATTATCCCGTCATGTTCCGTGTTTCCGCCCCGACAGCGGATCTATGCCGTACCTATGCAGCTAAGGTTCGGGATGAAATGGAAAAGAATCCCAATGTCACCATGACCATCTTCGACTGGATGGAAAAGGCCCCGGCGGTCAAGATTGAAATCGATAATGACCGTCTCAAGCAATTGGGCCTGACAAGAAGTACGGTAGCTAGTGTCCTATACGCCAATGTCTCCGGATATTCCTTCGCCCAGTATTATGACGGCGACCAAATCCGACCCTTGGTCTTCCAGCTTGACAAAAAGGACCGCAATTCCTTAAGCGACATGGAGGCCATCACCATTCCCACCGCATCGGGCTCCATTCCGCTCTCGCAGGTAGCCCGTATCACCCCGACTATGGAAAACAACATGATTTGGCGCCGCAATCTGCAGCCCACCATTACCATCGGTGCAGATGTCGGCAAAGGGGTTACAGGAAATGACGTGGCAAAAACCATCTGGAAAGATATGGAAGGCCTTCGGGAAAGCCTCCCGCCAGGCGTTACCATTGCCATCGATGGGCCACTGGAAAGCAGCACGCAGGCCACCCAGTACCTTCTGGGACCAATCCCGGGCATGCTCGTGCTGATGCTGATCCTTCTCATGTTCCAAATGAAAGACATCCGCAAGCTCTTTGTCATCCTTGCAACGGCGCCCCTGTGCATTACCGGGATTGCCCTGGGACTGCTCCTTTTCAATGCACCCATGGGTGTTATGGCAGAAGTAGGTTCCTTTGCCCTTATTGGCACGGTCATCCGCAACTCCATGGTCATCATCCAGCAGATTGACCTCCATGAAGAAGCTGGCATGACACCTTACGAAGCCGTTGTCGAGGCCTCCCTGGTGCGCTTCCGTCCCATCATGCTGGCCGCGCTCACAACCATCCTGGGTCTTGTCCCCATGTTTGCCAGTCCCTTCTGGAACGCCATGGCCATTGCCATGGCCTGCGGCCTTACGGGAGCTACGGCCCTCACCCTGCTCTTTTTGCCGACGCTTTACTGCACAGTCTTTAGGATTAAATCCACTCGAAGCAAAAATCGCTCCGATTTGATGTAGCACGTGAGCCCCTTGCTTTAAAAAAGGATCGATATGAGGCAAGGGGCTCATGCCGTATCGTACGATAGCCCGTCTCACGATTTACGATAGTTGACGCCTGGGCGCTTCCCCTCCTAACCACGTGTCGTCACCTCCAGCGCCCAGCTATCAGGCAAGAAGCTAATGGAATAAAAACCTTGAGGCTGTATAACCATTATGTTATCAAAGTCACGGTTCTTGCCAATAACGTAATAAACCCATAATGAATAAACAAACGCGAGCCTGCGAAGAAATGTTCCCCCTATTCTCGCAGGCTCTTTTTTCATAGAGAGGGCGCTCCTTTATCCCTTGGGCAATCAAGACCCACGCCCGCATGGCCATAGGCGGCATTCCGACCTACCGGACGGGCATGGAAACACTCAAGGAGTATTTTGGCGAAGCCTAAGACGGCACAAAAAGAGACTGCGAAGGAATGAACCGCTCATTTTTTCCGCAGTCTCTTTTCTTTTTTCCATGCTACAATAGGAGCTGAACCTGAAAGGAGCGTTCCCTATGTCTCTTCGTGACCAAAACCAGGCCCTTTTTGAAGAAGCCTCGGTGCCAAAAGCCCTTGCGGCCATGGCCATTCCAACCATTATCAGTCAGCTTATTACCCTTATCTATAATCTCGCCGATGCCTTTTTTGTCGGCCGTACAGGCAATCCGTATATGATTGCCGCCGTATCTCTGGTTTTTCCCGTCTTTGCCATTACAGTCGCCTTGAGCAACCTTTTTGGTGTCGGCGGAGGCAGCCTCATGTCCCGCTGTCTTGGGGAAGGAGACGAAAAAAGTGCCCGTCAGGTAAGCGCCTTTTCCCTTTATGGAAGCCTTGCAGGGGCCCTTGTTTTTTCCCTCACCCTCTATTTCCTGCGCCGCCCCATCTTGGTTCTTTTAGGGGCATCCCCTGCCACCTACGCCTATACGGAGACCTACCTTTTTCTTGTCGTCACCTTAGGTACCCTTCCGACCGTCCTATCAGGCACCTTGGCCCAGCTTTTCCGAAGCGTCGGCTTTGCCAAAAAAGCAAGTTTTGGCCTTTCCCTAGGAGCCATCCTCAATATTATCCTTGACCCCCTCTTCATGTTCGTTCTCCTTCCTCAAGGAGAGGAACTGACAGGGGCGGCCCTTGCCACCCTCCTTTCAAACCTGATTTCCCTAGGCTACTTTCTCTTATCTCTCGTAAAAACTGCAAAGAAAAGCTCTCTTGCCTATACCTTTCCTGAAGGATTGCCCAGCAAGGAGAAGATTCGTTCCGTCCTTTCCGTGGGTTTTCCTTCAGCCCTTACGAACCTGCTTTTTGATACATCAAACCTCTTTTTAAACCACCTCATGGCAGGCTTTGGCGACGCACCCCTGGCGGCCCTTGGCATCGTCATGAAGGCTGAACGGATTCCTCTCAATACAGGCCTTGGCATCTGCCAAGGCATGCTGCCCCTTGTGGCCTATCATTATGGGGCCAGAAAATTCATACGCATGAAGGCGTTCATCAAGATGGCGCGCCGCGCAGGCCTTCTCTTTTCGCTCCTTTGCGTGCTCTTTTATGAGCTCGCCGCGGTTCCCATTGCAAGCCTTTTCATTGCGGCCAAGCCAGAAAGTGCCATCGGCCTTGAGACCCTTGCGTTAGGGGCTCTCTTCCTACGTTTCCGCTGTCTGGCCTCGCCCTTTGCCTTCCTTAATTTCCACATCACCTTTTCCCTCCAAGCCCTGGGAGACGGCAGAACAACCCTTCTTGTGGCAGCCTTGCGCCAAGCCATCATCTACATCCCCTTGATGCATGCCATGGGTGCTTTCCTCGGCTATATGGGCCTTATTGAAAGCCAGACAGCAGCGGAGATGGCGACCTTCTTCCTAGCCAGATGGATCTTCAGCCGACGTCTTGCAGCCATTAACGAAAGTCCCCAATCCTAAAAGAGACTGGGGAAAAGGATCTTTACGGCAGAATAGAGAAGCAAGGACGCAATCATCAAAGAGACAGGCTTTTCGTGAGCCTTGAAAAAGCGATCCAAGAGGGAGCCGCCTAGGGCCCAAGTAAAATTGGCGGCACTGCACATAAGGTTCATGACCATGCCGAGAAGAAAGGTCCAAACAGGGCCGCCTCCACCGGGAAGCAGAAAAGACGTATAGCCCACCATCATAAAGAGAGCGACTTTGACATTGGTCCAATTCAGGAGCAAGGCGGAGAAAAAGAGCCGTTTGGAATCGATGGTCTTTGTCTTTGTCTTTTTCCTTCCGTTTTTCATGAAAAGGCGCACCGTCAGATACACAAGATAGAGGGCTCCCAAGATGCGCAGGGGAAGATCCATCAAAGGCAGGATATCTTCCAAGGCATGAATAAATAGATAGATGACCGTACACATAGAAAAGAGACTAACATGAAGTCCCAGCAAAAAAGGCAGGGCGCCTCGAAAAGTCCGCTCTCGGCTCTGGGCAAGGCTCATGAGATTATTGGGACCGGGAGTAAAGCTCATGACAAAACAAAAAGATAGATAGGCCGCAAGATCCATACCAAGGCTCCTTTCCAACATGCTGATAGGTCCCATTGTAGGCGAAAAGGCAGCAATAGGGCAAGAAAAATATTTTGGAATCCTGAAAAAGCAGCAGAAATGTGCAAAAGAGAATGCAGAGCTCCAATTTTTCACGGCAAAGCCTGCGGGATATGATACAATGGCAAGATAAGGACAAAAAAGGGAGGTCGATCATCATGAGCGATACAAAAAAGTCGGCAAAGGGCCCTGCCCTTCGGAAAGAACATGATTCCATGGGGGAAATCCTCGTCCCCTGCGATAAATATTGGGGTGCCCAGACGCAGCGCAGCTTTGAGAACTTCCGCATTGGCACGGAAAAGATGCCGCCTGAAGTGATTTCCGCCTTCGCCATCCTCAAAAAATCAGCAGCCCAAGCAAACTGTGAGCTGGGAACGCTCCCTAAGGAAAAAGCCGTACTCATTGAAAAAGCCTGCGAAGAGATCCTTGACGGCAGTCTCGACGGCAACTTTCCCCTTGCGGTCTGGCAAACCGGAAGCGGCACCCAGAGCAACATGAACATCAACGAAGTCATTGCCCACAGGGGAAATGAGCTTGCCAAAAAGACATGCCTTCACCCCAATGACGACGTCAATAAATCCCAAAGCTCAAATGATACCTTCCCGACGGCCATGCACATTGCCGCCATAAAGGGCATCGAAGAACATCTTTTTCCTCGCCTTGACGCGCTCATAAAGACCTTCAAGGACCTTGAAAAGAAACATCGGGGCATTGTCACAACAGGCCGGACCCATCTCCAGGATGCGGTTCCCATTGCCTTTTCCCAGGAAATCTCGGGCTGGCGAACCATGCTTGAACGCAGCCGTGATGAACTCAAGACCTCAGAAAAAGGGCTCCTTGAACTGGCGCTAGGAGGAACGGCCGTCGGGACAGGGCTTAATGCACCAAAAGACTTTGATCGGACCGTTGCCGCCTATATCGCCCAAAATACAGGCTATGCCTTTAAAACCGCCCCCAATAAGTTCCATGCTCTCACAAGCCTTGACGACATGGTCTTCAGTCACGGCGCCCTCAAGGCCTTAGCCGCCAATCTCATGAAGATTGCCAACGACGTGCGCTGGCTGGCCAGCGGACCCCGGGACGGACTTGGCGAAATCACCATTCCCGCCAATGAACCAGGATCTTCCATCATGCCGGGCAAGGTCAACCCCACCCAATGCGAAGCTGTCACCATGGTTGCCGTCCAAGTCATGGGCAATGATGCAGCCATTGGGTTCGCCGCGTCCCAAGGAAACTTCCAGTTGAATGTCTTCCTTCCCGTTACAATCTATAACTTCCTCCAGTCCGTGCGGCTTTTGGGAGACGCCATGGAATCATTCCGCATCCACTGCGCCCTCGGCATCAAGGCAAATAAAGCTAAGATGAAGGAAAACCTCCACCGCTCCCTCATGCTAGTTACGGCCCTGACCCCCTATATCGGCTATGAAAAGGCGGCGGAAGTCGCTAAACTGGCCCACAAGAAGGATCTTTCCCTCAAGGAAGCCATCCTCGAATTGGACTACATGACAGAAACGGACTTTGATGCCCATTTCCATCCAGAAAAGATGGTGTAAGATGACAAAACGCTGTGAAATCATCATTCGTGTCGTTGATAAAAAAGGGGAGGCCCCTTGCCACCACGGCCATGTAAAGGGTATGGAACTGTCCTGGGACCATGACCGGGGCCGCCTGTGCCCCATGGCCCAGCATGCCCTCTTTCCCTATATCGATATTCTCCGCTACGGCGGCACCCTTCCCGGCATGAAGGGAAACCGTTTCCGTGTTGCCTGTCCTGATGCTGAGGTCATCAACATCTTTGAAATTGAGATGCGAACCAATCCCTCCCCACAAAAAAAATAACTGGATGGGGCTGCCCCTTTGGGCAGCCCCCTTTCATTAGGCCCCGCCTGCATGCCTTTTCTTTGGCTCATCAAGGCCAGTTGTATTATAGGTTACACTTTTATTTGCAAAAAGCATGCTTTAGTATTATCCTTAAAATTTTTCTTGATTTTTGTCTTTTTTCATGATACTATCTGAACCATAATTTCAAAGCAAGAGATGCATTGAAGGGAAAGAGTACGTTTCAGGAAAACCTCCAGAGAGCTGCCGGGTGGTGCAAGGCAGCGGCGGACCGAAACCGAACTGATCCCTGAGCAACTTTCCTGAACCCGCGCATGACAGTAGGGGAAGCCGGCTCCTGACCGTTATCAATCAGGGCGGTATCGATGGACACGTCATCCGTACCGGCTAAGGGCACACCAAATGGTGTGAAGTGGAGTGGTACCGCGCAAGATTTGAATCTTTCGTCTCTCACAAAGAGAGAAGAAAGATTTTTTTATTGCCTGTAAGGAGGACATCATCATGAAACATGTAGAAGCTTACAAAAAGGGCTATTATCTGCCCCCTGTCGTCGATATGAGCTGGGCCATGGCCGACGCGCCCAAAAAAGCCCCTATTTGGTGCAGCGTGGACCTGCGCGACGGCAACCAGGCCCTCGTGATTCCCATGAGCCTCCAAGAGAAGATTCGCTTCTACAAGACCCTCGTCGCCATGGGGTTCAAGGAAATTGAAGTCGGATTTCCTGCCGCGTCAGAAACGGAATATGACTTCCTCCGCTATTTGGTTGACCATGATCTCATCCCTGACGATGTGACGGTCCAGGTCCTCACCCAGGCACGGGAACACATCATCAAAAAGACTTTTGAAGCCCTGAAAGGCGTCAAAAGCGCCATCGTCCACGTCTACAATTCGACGAGCGTCGCGCAAAGGGAGCAAGTCTTCCACAAATCAAAGGAGGAAATCAAGGAAATTGCCGTTAATGGGGCGCGTCTTTTGCAGCGCCTCACGGAAGAAGCCCACGCGTCTTACCGCTTTGAGTATTCACCAGAAAGCTTTACGGGGACGGAACCGGAATACGCCCTGGAAGTCTGCAACGCAGTCCTCGACGTGTGGAAACCGCAGCCAGACCGGAAGGTCATCATCAACCTGCCATCGACGGTGCAGATGTCCATGCCCCATATCTTTGCCGCCCAAGTGGCCTATCTTTCCCAGAACCTTTCCTACCGTGATGCCGTTGTCCTTTCCGTCCATCCCCACAATGACCGCGGCACTGGTGTTGCCGATGCAGAAATGGCCATGCTCGCCGGTGCGGACCGCGTAGAAGGAACGCTCTTTGGCAACGGCGAACGGACAGGCAACGCGGACATCGTCACCATCGGCATGAACCTCTATGCCTTGGGCATCGATCCGCAGCTTGATTTTTCCAATATGCCGGACCTTGTAAAGACCTATGAGGAAGTAACGCGCATGCATGTCAGTGAGCGTCAGCCCTACGCCGGAAAGCTTGTCTTTGCCGCCTTCTCCGGCTCCCATCAGGATGCCATTGCCAAAGGCATGAAATATCGTAAGGAGCACAATGACCCGTACTGGACGTGCCCGTACCTTTATATCAATCCCCACGATGTGGGCCGCACCTATGATGCCGATGTTATCCGCATCAACAGCCAAAGCGGCAAGGGCGGCGTCGCCTACATCATGGAAACAGCCTATGGCATCGATATGCCAAAAGCGATGCGGGAAGACTTCAGCTACTTTGTAAAAGACGTTTCCGATCATAAACACCAGGAATTGAAGCCCGATGAAATCTTCAATCTCTTTAAGGATCATTACGTCGATAAGAGCCTTCCCATTGAACTGCAGGATACGCTCTTCCGCAAGAAGGACGGAAAATGGCAGGGCAAAGTCCTCGTCCGGGCTGCCGGCCGCGACGTGATCCTTGAAGGAGCCGGCAATGGCCAGCTCGACGCCGTCAAGGATGCCCTCTGCCGGGCTTTCCACTTTACCGTGACGGACCTTACGTACAGCGAACACGACCTGGACCGGGTCGCTGAATCACGGGGCATTGCCTACTTTGGCATTACAGATGAAAAAGGCGTCACAACCTGGGGTGCCGGCGTCGACACGGATACGATGACGGCCTCCATCAAGGCCTTCATCAGTGCCCTGAACCGCCGCAAAGACGCCAAGGATCATGTCTATGGCGCTGGCCTCATCTCCTCTGAAGAGGCAGTCAATGCTTTCCACCAAGCGGCCAGTGCCCGCTAAATTTAGGGTAAAAGAAAGGATGTATGCACGATGGGAATGACCATGACACAAAAAATCCTCGCCAAACACGCAGGAAAGGACCTCGTTAAACCAGGTGACCTCATCACCTGCCGACTCGACCGCGTCCTTGCAAACGATATTACAGCACCGCCGGCCATCAAGGAATTTGAAAAGATTGGGCGCCCCGTCTTTGATAAGGACCGCATCGTCCTTGTCCCGGACCACTTCATTCCCAACAAGGACATTAAATCCGCCGGCCTTGCCAAGATTGTCCGTGACTTCGCCAAAGCCCATCATATCACCCATTATTATGAAACTGGACGAGCCGGCATCGAACACGTCATTCTGCCGGAAAAGGGTATTGTCGGACCGGGCATGCTCACCATCGGCGCCGACTCCCACACCTGCACCTACGGCGCCCTGGGCGGCTTTGCCACCGGTGTGGGGTCAACAGACCTGGGCGCTGCCATGGCAACGGGCACGTGCTGGTTCAAGGTACCGGAAGCCATTAAGGTCATCATTACAGGAAAAAAACCGGCGGATATTACGGGTAAGGATGTCATGCTGACCCTTATCGGCATGATTGGCGTCGACGGGGCCCTCTACCAGTCCCTGGAATTTACGGGCGACGGCATTGCTGAGCTTTCCATGACGGACCGCTTCACCATGGCCAATATGGCCATTGAAGCAGGCGCCAAAAACGGCATCTTCCCCGTCGATGAAAAGACCAAGGCCTACGAACAAGGCCGTGTTGAAGACTATGAAATTGTTACAGCAGACAGTGACGCTGTCTATAAACGGACCGTGACCATCGATCTAACAGCCCTTACCCCCGTCGTTGCCTTCCCCCACCTGCCAGGAAACACCAAAGCTATTGGCACCTTTGGAGACATTCCCATCGACCAGGTCGTCATCGGTTCCTGCACGAACGGCCGTCTGGAAGATCTTGCCATTGCAGCCAAGATCCTTGAAGGCCGTACTGTCCATCCAGATGTGCGCTGCATCGTTATTCCCGGCAGCCAGGAAGTCTACAAGGAAGCCATGAAAAAAGGCTACATCGATACCTTCATCGACGCCGGCTGCGTTGTTTCGACGCCGACCTGCGGTCCTTGCCTGGGCGGCTACATGGGCATCCTGGCCGCCGGTGAACGCTGCGTATCGACGACAAACCGCAATTTCCGGGGCCGCATGGGCCACGTGGACAGCGAAGTTTATCTAGCAGGTCCGCAAGTCGCAGCAGCCAGTGCGATTTTAGGAAAGATTGCCGCCCCAAAGGAGGTCAAATAAGATGAAATACGAAGGAAAAACTTGGACCTATGGAGACAATATCGATACGGACGTCATCATTCCCGCCCGCTACCTCAATTCCTTTGATCCCAAGGAACTGGCCTCCCACTGCATGGTCGACATTGACGAAAGCTTTGCCAAAGAGGTAAAGGCCGGCGATATCATGGTCGGCGGCTGGAACTTTGGTTGCGGCTCTTCCCGCGAGCATGCTCCCATTGCCATCAAGGCATCGGGCGTGCCCGTCATCATTGCCGCAAGCTTTGCCCGGATCTTTTACCGCAACGCCATCAACGTCGGCCTTCCTGTCCTGGAAATTGGCAACGATGTCAAAAAGATTCGAAAAGGAGACATCCTAAGCGTCGATATCAGCACGGGTACCATTGCCGATAAGACCACAGGCGACACCTTCAAGGCGCCGCCCCTGCCGGACTTCATCCAAGGCATTGCCTCGGCCGGTGGGCTCATTGCCTATGTAAAGGAGCATGCCCAATGAAAAAAAAGATCGTTGTTATCCCTGGTGACGGCATTGGCGGCGAAATTACGGACGCCGCGGTAAAGGTCCTCAAAAAGACCGCAGCCATCTATCACCTGGACCTTTCCCTTGATCAAAAGATGGCCGGTGGAACCGCCTATGATGCCTGCGGGGACCCTCTTCCCAAGGAAACGGTGGAAGCAGCCCAAAACGCCGATGCGGTCCTTTTTGGTGCCGTAGGCGGCGACAAATGGGACAATGTAGATCCCCTCAAACGGCCGGAAAAAGCCGTCCTCGGCCTGCGCAAGGCTCTAGGGCTTTATGTCAACCTGCGTCCCGTCCATGTCTCCCCTGTCCTTGCGCCCTATTCGCCCTTGAAGCCCGATATCGTGACGGGCACGGATGTCCTCATCGTGCGCGAACTCATTGGCGGCATCTATTTTGGTGACCGCTGCGAATCGGAAATCCATGACGGCGTGGAACGAGCCTGGGACCTTGAAAACTACAGCGTCCCCGAAGTGGAGCGTATCAGCCGCTTCGCCTTCAAGACCGCCCAGGGCCGCCGCAAAAAGGTCACCAGCGTCGATAAGAGCAACGTCCTTGCCACAAGCCGGCTCTGGCGCCGCACAGTCACAAAAGAGCACAAGGCCTATCCCGATGTAGCACTGAACCATATGTACGTTGATAACTGCGCCATGCAGCTGGCAGCCCGTCCCACCCAGTTTGACGTCATCGTGACAAGCAACCTCTTTGGCGATATCCTGAGCGATGAAGCGGCTGTATTGGGCGGCTCCATCGGTATGATGCCGTCGGCCTCAGTCGGTGAAAAGACAAGCCTCTTTGAGCCAATCCACGGATCGGCTCCCGATATTGCTGGTAAAGGAATCGCCAACCCCTGTGCTACTATCCTTTCTGCGGCGATGCTGTTTCGCTATGCCTTAGGAGAGGAAGCAGCCGCCCAAGCCATTGAAAAAGCTGTCGACGCGGCGCTTCTTGACGGCTGGCGGACACCGGACCTCTACAAGGATGGCTTCAAGAAAGCTGATACGGACACCATGACTGGTATCATCTTGGATCAAATTGTCTAGAAATTAAAAAAGACAGGAACAAACCACGTTCCTGCCTTCTTTTTTGCCTTATTTAGCCTGCTGTTTGGGTGTTGCGGTCGTTGTTACATCGGCTGCAGGCAGCGTGCCCTGACCCGGTTTCAAGATCATTATGCCGCCCATCAAAAGAACCGTCAGCAGAAGGAATACGATAAGATCCCTGCCATCACGTGTCATACGCCGTCCTTCCTTTCCTAGTGAAATAATAGATATTATACATCAACGGGACGGTTCTGTCGATAAAAATTGGTTTCTGCCATCAAAAATTCATGGCTCTTTCCATGAGGAAACAGGGAACGCCTCGTGCCTTTTCTTTTTCCATCCCGGGAAAAGCTCAAGAACCTCTATCTGTCTCATTTTTCTTTTCAGCAGCATGAACCTAAAAACGAACCCCCTGCCAATAGGCAAGGGGTTCGCAGTCCTTTTCAAATGGTGATCCACCCGGGATTCGAACCCGGGACACCCTGATTAAAAGTCAGGTGCTCTACCAACTGAGCTAGTGAATCATTGGCTTTTCACAGCCCTAATATTGTAACGGGTTTTTCCGCCTTTTGTCAAGGGGGAATTTCCCGCTCCAGCCTCAGTCTTCAAAGAAGGATTTGAGGGTAAAGGTTTGATCACGGTTCGGACCAACGGAAACAATGCCGATTTCAACGCCGACCACTTCACTCAGACGGTTCAGGTAGGTCTGCGCTTCCTGCGGCAGGTCTTCATAGGAACGGACGCTGCTGATGTCGCATTTCCAGCCCTTGAAGGTTTCGTAGACAGGTTTTGCCTTGGCCAGGATGGAAAGGTCGGCCGGAATATATTTGATGGGCTTGCCGTCGATTTCCCAGCCTGTGCACATCTTGATTTCATCCAGACCATCAAGGATATCCAGACGCGTAATGGCTAAGCTGTCCATGCTGTTGATGCGTGCCGCATATTTGACCATAAAGGCATCGAGCCAGCCGCAGCGGCGGGGACGGCCCGTAACGGTCCCAAATTCATGGCCCGTTTCCCTAAGATACGTACCGGGGCCATCTGTATCAAAAAGTTCGCAGACAAAAGGACCTTCGCCAACACGGGTCGTATAAGCTTTGACAACACCGACTACATGGTCAATGAAACGAGGGCCTACGCCGCTGCCCGTAGCCGCATTGCCGGCTGTCGGGTTGGAACTTGTAACGTAGGGGAACGTCCCATAATCGATATCAAGGAAAGTGGCTTGGGCGCCTTCAAAAAGAACCTTTCTTCCTTCGTCAAAAAAGTCTCCTAAGGCGACACTCGTGTCACATACATGGGGACGGAGCGCTTCGGCATATTCAAGATAGGCCTTCAGCATCGGTTCATAAGCCAAAGGTTCTGCCTTGTAGTATTCCGTAAAAAGTTTGTTTTTTGCGGAAAGGGTCCGTTTCAGTTTTTCAGCAAGGACCTCTTTGTTCATGAGATCACAGACACGAATCCCTGTACGGGCATACTTATCCATGTAACAAGGTCCGATCCCGCCCTTGGTCGTACCAATCTTGTTCGCCCCCAAAGCCAGTTCCTGCAGTTCATCCTGTTTTTCATGATAGGGGAAGACGACATGGGCCCGGTCACTGATGAGCAGATTCGTCGTATCAACGCCTTTGGCCTGCATGCCCCGGATTTCTTCCAGGACGACGCGGGGGTTGATGACAACGCCGTTACCCAAGATGCAAGTTTTATCCTTATAGAGGATGCCGCTTGGCAATAATCTCAGTTTATAGGCAACATCATTGACAACAACCGTATGGCCTGCGTTGGAGCCGCCGGAATAACGGACCACTACATCGGCACGCTGGGCCAAAAAATCCACAATCTTGCCTTTTCCTTCATCGCCCCATTGGGAGCCGATTACAACGATAGATGACATAACGTTCTCCTTACCTAGATTTTACATCCCATAGCGGGCGTAGATATCATCAATATGCTTAAGCATATGCTTGGGTTCAAAGCAGGCTTCAATTTCTTCTTTCGTGAGGTATTTTTCGATATCAGGGTCGGCTTCAACGTTGGTCTTGAAATCAGCCCCTTCCAGCCAGCGGGCCATGGCATTGCGCTGAACCCACTTGTAGGCATCCTCGCGCAGGACACCTTTGCCAACAAGAGCGACCAAAAGGTTCTGGCTGAAGATAAGACCGCCCGTCTTATTGAGGTTGCGAATCATGGCATCAGGATAAACAAGGAGCTTATCGAGAATATTGGTCATCTTGCGGAGCATATGGTCCAGAAGAATCGTGCTGTCCGGCAGAATAATCCGTTCCACGGAAGAATGGGAAATATCGCGTTCATGCCAAAGTGCCACATTTTCAAGGGCAGCCTGGGCATTGCCGCGGAGCACACGGGCAAGGCCACAGATCTTTTCGCACGTAATCGGATTGCGCTTATGCGGCATGGCGGAAGAACCCTTCTGTCCAGGTGCAAAATATTCTTCTGCTTCACGGATGTCCGTCCGCTGCAGGGCACGGATTTCCGTAGCCATTTTTTCAAGGGAAGCCCCGCAGACAGCAATCGTCGTCAGATAAAAAGCATGACGGTCCCGCTGCACGACCTGGGTAGCCAGGCGAACCGGTTCCAGTCCTAATTTTTCGCAGACATATTTTTCAACAAAGGGATCGATATTGGAATAGGTGCCGACAGCACCGCTGAGCTTACCGACAGAAATGTATTTCTTCGCCAGTTCCAAGCGTTCGATGTTGCGTTCCGTTTCATCCATCCAAAGAAGGAATTTCAGGCCAAAGGTCATAGGTTCGGCATGGATTCCATGGGTTCTTCCCACACAGATCGTGTTCCGATAGGTTTGGGCCTGACGTTTCAGGACTTCATGGAGCTTCTTTTCCAGATCGATCAGAAGCTCGCAGGAATGCTTCATCATGACACCCATGGCCGTATCCTTGACGTCACTGGACGTAAGCCCTTTATGGATATATTTGGAGGCATCGCCTACGTGTTCCGCTACATTGGTGAGCAGGGAGATGATATCGTGGTTTGTCACCTTTTCGATTTCATGGACCCGATCCAGTTCAAAATCAGCCTTGGTCTGGATGTCATGAAGAGCATCATCAGGGACAATACCCAATTTGTTCATGGCTTCACAGGCAAGAATCTCAACCTTGACCATGGTCCGGTCTTCATTTTCTTCCGTCCAGATGGACCCCATTTCTTTACCCGTATAACGTGGAATCACAGTACTTCCTCCTTAGCAAAATGCTTCCTGTAACATTGCATGACAATACAGCGCACCGTTATGGCCGCCTTCTCATTGTATCATTTTTCCGAACGAGTCGCAATGACTTCTCATATAAGAATGGGACTTACCTTGACTTTTCTTAAGATAAGAATAGGAGAAAATTCAAGAAAGATGAAGGCTGCTCTTCCTTTCCGGCGACATAAGTCCTCCATTTATTTCTTCTGAACAAAAAATAGATTTTTTCCTAAAATCGTTCACATTATGAGTCCTCAAAAAAAGAGGACTGCCTGTGCAGTCCCCTTGAATCATCCTTGCTGGTCGGCCATCTGGGCCAGATGCTCCGGCGTAAGGTCGAAAAAGTGTGTCGTATCCTTCTGGAAAAAGAGATTGACCGTTCCCACCGGACCATTACGATGCTTAGCTACGATGAGTTCTGCCACATTCTTTTGTTCCGTATCAGGATTATAGTAATCGTCACGATAGATGAAGCAGACAATATCGGCATCCTGTTCGAGGGCTCCTGATTCACGAAGGTCGCTGAGCATCGGCCGCTTGCTGGTCCGCGACTCAACACTGCGGCTGAGCTGACTGAGGGCAATGACCGGTACATTCAGTTCCCTTGCAAGGCCTTTGAGGGACCGTGAAATCTCACTCATCTCCTGCTGACGATTGTCACTGGCCCGTTTCGACGAGCCCTGCATGAGCTGCAGATAATCGACAATAATCAGGTCAAGTCCGTTTTCAGCCTTCCAGCGCCGTGCCTTGGACCGCATTTCCATCGCCGTCATACCCGACGTATCATCCAACATGATACTGGCATTGCTGAGCCGGTCAGCAGCGGCAATGAGATTCGGCCATTCCTGATCCTGGAGCTGCCCAATCCGCAGACGGGAAGCATCAATGCCAGCCTGACTGCAGAGCATACGCTGGACCAGCTGCTCTTTGCTCATTTCCAAGGAGAAAAAGATAACGGATTTATGACCCTTGATTCCCACATGTTCCGCAATATTGAGCACCAAGGAAGATTTACCCATGGATGGACGGGCAGCGACAATGATGAGGTCTGACGGCTGAAGTCCGCTCGTCATCTTATCAAAATCCGTAAATCCTGTAGGAAGCCCCGTAAAAGCTTCCTTTGAATCATATAGTTCCTCGATGCGTTCCATAGCCCCGCGCACAATATCACGGATTTTGACAATCCCACCGGTTTGGGTCCGGTTGGCAACAGAAAGGATCTTCTGTTCTGCCTCGTCGATGGTCCGGGCAATGTCGGTATCTTCTTCATAGCCCGTAGCCGCAATATCCGTTGCCGCATTGATCAGCTGCCGGCGCAGGGATTTTTCCTCCACAATCTTGGCATGGTATTCCACGTTCGCCGCCGTCGGAACAGCGTTGGAAAGGTTAGTGATGGTCTGTGAACCGCCAACTGCATCAAGCTTGCCCTTTTTGCGGAGTTCCTCAATGACCGTAACGAGGTCAACCGCCTCATTGCGTTCATGGAGGTCCTTGATGGCGCCAAAAACGATGCGATCATCCTGACGATAGAAATCATCTTCCCGCAGGATCTCACAGGCCTTTTCAATGGCCTCGCGACTGATGAGCATGGCCCCCAGCACACTCTGCTCGGCCTCCACATTTTGAGGGGGAATCCGGTCTTCCATGACTTAAGCCTTTGCTTCTACGACGACCTTGAACTTAGCTGTCACTTCCGGCAGGAGTTTAGCCGTAGCCGTATATTCACCAGGGCTCTTGATGGTCTCCGGGATTTCAATCTTACGGCGATCAATGCCTTCCATTCCCGTCTGGGCAAGAAGTGCATCTGCCACATCCTTGGAAGCAATGGAACCGAAGAGCTTACCATTTTCACCGACCTTGACGGCCAGATGAAGTACCACTTTTTCCAGCTGCGAGGCCAGTACGACCGCTTCATCATGGGCCTGAGCCTTGCGATGGGCTGCTACCTTTTGATCGGCCTTGGCCTGGTTCAGGTTACGGGCCGTTGCTTCCTGGGCAAAGCCCCGGGGAATGAGATAGTTGCGGCCATACCCTTCAGCCGTCTCAATGATTTCACCTTTTTTACCCAACTTCTTTACGTCCTTCAGCAGAATTACCTTCATCGGAATCGCTCTCCTTCATTTGTTCTTTTGCCATCTCAATGATCTTCGGAATCAGGTCCTCGGCCTTGGCGCCCTTAATCTGGACACCGGCTACAGTCTGATGACCGCCGCCGCCGAGTTCTTCCATCATGGTCTGGACATTGACGGACCCGTCACTGCGGGCCGAAATACTGACGCCATCGTCGCTCTCATTGAGAACGGCGCTGACATGGATATCATTCATGGTCAGCAGCTCATCGGCTGCTTGGGCGACAACAACGGAAACATTGCGGTCATTCTGGGCACCGCCGGAATGAACCGAAACAGCAAGACCCGGAATGGGTTTCTTCATTTCCGTAATGATCTTGGCCCGGAGGATAACAGAGGCGTCATCTTCTTTAAAAAGCTGGGATACGGCATGAGGATCGGCACCATAGCGCCTCAGATAGGCCGCGGCCTCAAAGGTCCGTTCACCGGTCTGGACAGCAAAGTTCTTGGTGTCAACAACGATCCCAGCATAAAGGACGGAGGCCTCCAGCGGGCTGATTTCCATGCGTTCCTGGAAATACTGCAGGATTTCCGTAACCATTTCACTTGTCGAGGAGGTGGACGGCTCCATGTACTGCAGCATCACTTCCTCAATGACATCTTCAGCCCGGCGATGGTGATCGATGATCACGCGCCGCCTGATGGCAGCAAGGAGTTTTGGTGCCGCCGTGAGCATGGCCCGATGATGGTCTACCAAAACCAGGAGACTGCCCGGCGTACGCTGCTCCATGGCAACCTCTTCACTGATGATGAGATCCTCGTAGGGATTATTGCCGTGGGTTACGTTTTCAATGTTATCTACAGCCGTCCCCTGACCACTCCAGACAATATAGCACTCCTTGCCCAAGGTCCGAGCCATCTTGGCCACGCCAATGGCCGCACCAATGGCATCATAGTCCTCGTTGACGTGCCCCATGATAAAGACCTTATCGGCATTTGTCATAAGTTCGTGAATGGCCTGGGCGACAATCCGGGCCCGCACGCGGGTATTTTTCGCCTGCACGCTCCCGCGGGCACCATAAAAGCTCACTTCCTCACCAATGGAGACAACGGCCTGATCTCCGCCGCGCCCCAAAGCAAGGTCCAAACAGGACTGGGCCTTTTGAGCCATTTCCGAAAGGGTCTTCATGCCGCTTGCCACACCAATACTGACGGTCGGTGTAATCCGCGGATTGATCTTGATTTCCCGTACCTTGTCAAGGAGGGGAAACTTCCGATTGATGGTATCGACAAGACCTTTCCTGTTGATGCCTACAAGATAGAGATCTTCAGAATACTTAAGAGAATAACCGTTGACTTCTTCCGCCCAGGAGTTGATGGCCTTCGTGATGGCAACCACCAGGCTTGCCCGGTCACTTTCATTGAGGCCCTTTAGGGCATCGGCGTAGTTATCGAACTGGACATAAGCCACAACGGGGCGCTCATCCTCATAGCGGCGTTGCTGCCGCTCCTTATTGGTCACATCATACAGGTAGATGACAACACCCGTGTCACTGCCAGCTTCTTCTGTTGTCTGGATGGGACGGACCAGCATGGAATAGATGCGGTCGCCAATTTTGATGCTCTTATCGGAATCACGGACCCGGAGGGTCGCAAAATTATTTTCCGGCGGTGGCAGGATCTTATCAAAAAGGGAGCCCAAAGGGGCATCCACATTGATGTACTCATTGAAGAGTCGGTTTTTCCACTGTAAGTGGCCTTCCTGGTCAAATACGGCAATTCCTACAGGCAGGCGCTGAACGGCGTAATGGTTGGCCCGCTCAATATTCCGCACCACCGTCGTCATGGCATGGTTGAACCATGCCTCCCGGAGCTTACTGCTGCGGGAACTGAAATAATAGACGAGAAGGACAGCAGTAAAACCAGCAGCTGTCCAAATCACCTGGTTAACATAAAAGCCATAGACGACACAAAGGGTGCCGAGGATGGCCGCCGCGACCCGAAGGGTACGCCATAATTTGGCTCGTTCTTCGTCTTTCATGGTCGATTCTCCTATCTTTTGCGCAGTTTGCGCTGGTCCGTTACCATCTCAATGGCTCCCATGACCACGAGGAACTGGGAAACAAGGGGAATCACGAAACTGGTAAGGACTGCCAAGGGAAACCAAAAACGCGGTTTTCCCCGAACCTGTACGTACCAAAGAACCACACTGAGTCCCTGCAGCAAGAGCAGCATGCTTGCCACGGTAAAAAGGGTGTAGCCTCCCAGGAAGCCATAGCTGGTCTCATCTCCGCGAAAATAAAGCAGCGTTGCCATACCCAGTCCGTACCCTCCCAAGATCCAACGCGGCAAGGTCCACGTGGCAAAAGGAGGGAACCAAGGGTAGGGATCGCCTAACCGGGAAAGGACCTTCCGAGCCGCCCAATAATTGACGAAGGCCGAAATGGGACAGCTAAGGAGCAGTCCAGCCGGAAGGACGAGACTCAGCATATGCTGCATCCGTTCCAAGGATTCTGTGGTCATGATTCCGGAAACCCCCAGCGTATCATAGATGTCCTTGGTCATTTGAACAGATTCCGCAATGGCATGGGTAAAGGATTCCACCACATTGATGCCCATGAGGAAATAGGCTGCAAGGCCGCTGAGAACAACAGATAAAAGGGCCCCCAGACTCCCCCATAAGAGGACACTGGCAGGGGACTTCTGACGCCGCATCCCTTCCCCCATGACAAGGCCCAAGATGCCCAGAATAAGGACCTGGGTAACGGCCTGGAGGGGACTGATGAGAACAGCAACAACAGCACCGGTAACCAAAAGGCAGAGGACGCTCCACATCAGTCCATTACGCCTTCCGCATAAGATGATAGGAAGGGGCCACCAAACGCTTACGATAACATCGAGAACGGGAATATAATTGCCGATGAGGGTAAAAATCACCGCAATGGCCGCCAGGATGCCTGACTCCACAATGGCTGAAGTTTTCCGTCGAATCATGGTGTTCCTCCTTATAGATACGTCTTTTTATTTTACACCATTTACAGAGGATTGTCACCTTTTCCGGTCCCTGCTGGGAAGGATATAAGTGTCATCCATAGGTAGCCTTAAAAGAAAAACGACACTAAAAAGGCCCCCGGAAACCGGGGGCCAATCTTTTAAGATGGAGCTACCGACAGGATTTGAACCTGCGACCTGCTGATTACGAATCAGCCGCTCTACCAACTGAGCTACAGTAGCACTAACGAATGAATTTTATCATATTCCCTGATGTTGGTCAAGCCTTCTCTTTATTTTTTCGCAAATCAGGACTCAAGGTCAATCAGGTGAAATCGGGCATGGGCCAGGTCAAGCATACGGGAAGCAAGCCGCTTGCAACGGGCAAGATCCGCCGTAAAGCAAACTTCCAGGGATCCTTCCCCTTCTGTTTTGAGGAGTCCTTTGTTTTGGAGATGCTTAATAGCCTCATCCGTCGTCATTTCCGCTGGATCAAGGACCGTCACCTGAGGTCCAAAAGCGGCCGCAATCTCATCGTGGAGGAAAGGATAGTGCGTACAGGACAGCAGGAGGGTATCAATCCCATGGACCTTCATGGCATCCACATATTCCTTGATGGCTTCCTGCATTTCCGGACGACCAAATTTTTCACTTTCAATGAGCGGCACAAGTTTTGGACAGCCAAGGCCAAACACTTCAACACCGGGGTCAAGACGCTCGATTTCCCGCTTATGGGCCCCGGTGGAAACCGTAAAGTCCGTCGCAAAAAAGCCGACTTTATTGTTATGGGTGACTTCCCTGATATTGGACGCCCCCTTAGCCATGCCAATCACATCAAAGTCATAGCCATTGCGAATCGTATCAAGGCCAAGAACCGTAATGGTATTGCAGGCAACAACCAGTTCCTTGATCTTCCGACGGGCCAAGCAATCGGTCATTTCCTTCACAAACCGCTGGATTTCTTCCCGCGGCCGATCCCCGTAAGGCGTACGGGCCGTATCCCCGATAAAGATAAACTGCTCGTGGGGCATTTTCTTCTGCAACCATTTGAGGACCGTCAGGCCGCCGACACCGGAATCAATGACACCAATGGGCCTATCCTTCTCCATGCTATCCCTCCAAGATTTAACCATCTACATCAGTCATAACCGGTATTATACCATATCAGGCACCACTTGGAATGCTTTTTTAGGAGGAATCGGGCGATTTTTCCTTGCTTTCAAATTGCCTCAATATCCAATTGTGGCCGCTGTTTCCTTAAGGATCTCGGCAGACTTTTGCAGGGCGTCTCCTTCTTCTTTGCTCAGGGAAATGGGAACCACTTTTTCAATCCCCTTGGCCCCTACGATGGCAGGCACGCTGAGGGTTGCTCCCGAAAGGCCAAATTCCCCATCAAGATAAACGGATACAGGAAGCACGCTCTTTTCATCTCGGATGATGGCACTGCAGATACGGCGCACCCCCATGGCAATGCCATAATAGGTTGCCTTTTTCTTCTTGATGATTTCATAAGCACTATCCTTGACAGACTGAGCCAAGTGCTCCATGGAGGCTTTATGGTCATGATGGCCGCGAAATTCGCAGAAGCGGCTGAGCGGCATACCGGATACATAGGCACTGCTCCAAACCGGGATTTCGCTGTCACCATGTTCTCCGATGATATAAGCATCAATGTTCCGAGGATCCACGTCTAGGTGCTGACCCAAAAGATATTTAAGGCGGCCCGTATCAAGGACGGTCCCGCTCCCAAAGACGCGGCTCCGAGAAAAGCCGGACAGCTTTTGCGCGACATGGGTCAGGATATCAACGGGATTGGCCACGATAAGGAGAATGCCTTGATAATTGCGTTTGGCAATCTCAGGAATGATCGAGCTAAAAATGGCGGCATTCTTTTTTACCAGATCAAGGCGCGTTTCGCCCACCTTCTGGCTGGCGCCCGCCGTAATGACAATGATGGAGGCATCCATGATATCATCATAGTCTCCAGCGTAGATGTTCATAGGGGACGCAAAGATCATGCCGTGACCGATATCCATGGCTTCCCCTTCCGCCCGTTCCCGGTTCACATCGACAAGGACCAGTTCCGAAAAAAGTCCCTGTTCCATCAGGGCAAAGGCACTTGTAGCCCCGACCATACCGCAGCCAACAATGGCAATCTTTCGAGCATTGATTTCAGGATTCATAGCAAAGCTCCTTTCACAATATGTATTTCTTTCACGTACAGTTCTCCTCTATTGTAGGCCACCTTTTCCAGGGATTCAATGGATAGGGAAATAGTCCCACTTGCAAAAATAATTGGACGATTTAGCGCATAAAAAAGGGGACTCCCTAAGGAGCCCCAGTCAGCAAAAAAAATAAAATCTAGATAAGAAGTCAGCCCACCAGCGAGCCGATTACGTAAGCTGCCAATAAACCGGATAAAGACATGACCACATTTTGACAGACACAGAGAGATTTCATGGTTGTTCGGATATCATAGCCCATGAATTCACTAAAAACCCAAGTAAAGCTATTATTGACATGGGACCCCAAAGCAGAGCCAGCACTGATGGAAAGAAACGCCTGCAGGGGAGACAGGAGCCCCGTTTCACAAAGGGGCAGTGTAAGCCCTGCCGCCATGATTCCAGCAACGGAAGCAGATCCTTGGGCAAATTTTGAAAGACCCGTGATCAGAAAAGGAATTAGGAATACAGGAATGGGAGAGGCGGCCAGACTTTCAGCAAGGATCTTACCAACGCCAGTAACCCCAACAATATTTGCCAAAGCACCGCCTGCAGCCGTAATAAAGACAATAGGCCCCGAGGTACGGAGTGCGTCCGTCATGGGTGCATATTTTTTATCTTTCGGCAGGAAATTCCCTAAAAGAATAACGGATGAAACAATCCCTACGCAAAGCGCAATATTTTTATCACCAAAAAAGTTCAAAAGGGAAACAAGGACTGAGCCTTTTTCCAAAAAGATCCTACCTACTGAGCGAATCAAGATCAACACTATCGGGAGCAGTATGGGCGTGAGGGCTGCTCCGAAACTGGGCATGGGAGCTGACTCATCGTTCGTCTCTTCTTGAGCAGAAATATCCCGCGGAAGTTCCGTATACCACGAAGCCGGTTTCCGTTCCAAATAGTATTCCCCAAAAGCCCATACGCAAACTGTCACGAACAGCGCAGCTGGCATGCCCCATAAAATGGACGTTCCAATATCCAGCCCTAAAATGGCAATAATGGCAAGCGGCGCCGGTGTCGGTGCTACAAAAGCATTGGTTGCCAAAAGGGAACAAGCAGTCACTACGCCCATGGAACAAGCGTTCTTTCCACTTTTCCGTGCAACTGACTTAATAAGTGGGGACAGAAGTACAAGGGCAACATCACAGAAAACAGGGATGGCAATGACATATCCTGTAGCCGCTAGTGCGCCGGCAGCCCGATCTTTCCCTGTTATTTGAAGAAGCGTTTCCGCAATCCTTTGGCAGGCACGTGATTTTTCCAGGTAAATGCCTAAAATAGTGCCAAAAATAACCATAAGGCCGATATTTTTGCAGGTCTTGGCAAAGCCATCCACAATCGAGGCGATGGTTTTGTCCGTTCCCAGACCGCACCCGATCCCGATGGCAAGACTGGCAAGAAGCATACATACAAAAGGTCCCCACTTAGTTCTCATCATACACAAAAGCATAATAGCAAGACCGACAACAAAAATGAGTAAATTGGACATAAGAACCCCTTCCCTTCATCATAGATTCCGATTCATTCTTGATACGCTATATATAGCATGCTTTTCTTTTAAATGTAAAACAGTAAAAATCATGATGAATTTAAAGCAAAAACTTGATATAAAGGGATAAACCACTATAATGAGAAGAAGAAAGGGGGATATCCCATGCTGATTGGCTATGAAATGTTTCTATTAGCAGCTGAAGAGCTCAACTTTTCCCGAGCGGCAGAGCGGGCCTTTGTTACTCCACAATGCTTAAGCGACCATATCAAGAGGCTTGAAGCCCATCATCACGTCACGCTGTTTCGCCGTCGTCCTCACTTGGAATTGACCGCGGAAGGGGCTGCCATGCTGCGCTATCTATCACGAATAAAAGCACTCGAATATAGGATGAAAAATGAACTGGCAGATATCAGTCAGGGAACGCGCGGCACCATTCGTCTTGGGATTCCAACAACAAGAGGGACCATTCTCGTTCCATCCATGGTTCCCGAGTTTCAGAAACAATACCCTAACGTGGATGTCCAGGTTCGTCTCAATGATACCCATAAGTTGGAAGACCTTCTCCTCAGTGGAGAAATCGACTTGTTTCTCGGCGTCGATGCAAAGGAACATCCTTTATTCGACAAAATTGAACTGGAAAGGGAAACTCTCTATCTAGTTGTTCCGGAAACATTGCTTCGTACCTATTACGGAGATAAAACGAACGCACTCTTAGTAAAAGCTTATCAAGAGGGCATCGATTTGGCATCCCTTCCAGGAATTCCTCTTGTCCTTGGACATTCTGCTTCCACTACGACGACAGCCGTCTCAAATTTTCTGATGCAAAAGCATATTGCTGCCTCCCTGCCTATTCAGGTCAGCAACTTCAGCATTATGATTGATTTATGCAGAAGCGGTCACTATTCAACCATTTGTGCCCAATTGAACCTGCAGCAGCTCGATTGGACAGGGATACTTCCGACAAAGGAAAGACTGCATATCCTTCGCATCAAAGGACTTACCTATGAGTTAACAAATGTTATTGTATCCCATAGGGATAGCCAAAGTCTTCATTATGTTGATGAATTCAAGGATCTGCTCAAAAAATTCATCCATCTTGAGAATGCCTATGTAGCTTTACAGCTGCAAAAACTGCAAAACACAATGATCAGTAGATAAAAAAGGAACCCTGCAACAGATTTCTCACTGCTGCAGGGTTCCTTCCGTGTCCTTATTTTATTTTTGCGTATTTGGTTGGCCACACATCCTTAGGGATGGGGCATTCATAGGATGTTCCACCCAGCCGGCCGGACAGTTCCTGTTTGGCCCGGTCAAGAAGTGCAGGCTCTTCCATGACTTTCTTCGTGCTTTCCGCCATGACGCGAGCCGCGTAGTACATCCCCGAAAGAGCTACTGGACTCTGACCCATAGCCACCCACTGCCAGGAATGAGCGGTTGTACCAATAGGGAAGGTTGCCGTGTAGCACTGGGCAAGAGGAGTCACATAACTTACGTCCCCTGTATCAGACGATCCCATTTGAGTAATGGAATTGGGCTGGAAGGGAACAATGAATTCTCCAAAACGATCCTTCTTGATAAGATTTTCCAAAAACTCCCGATCAAGAAGGGGCGTCATACCCGGATCATGAAGGATATTTTCTTCCGGCACGGTCTTTTGGAATTTTTCCAAATACGCTTTTTCTTCCGCCGTGCGTTTCGGTGCGCCCACTTCCACCATGGCTTCATGCATAACCGCTGCAAGCGTATCGTTCCGCACCAAATTTGATACGGCCTTGTCAAAACGGAGGGAAACGGATGTTTCCGTCATAAGAACCGCCCCTTGGGCAATCTTCTGTACCCTTTCATAAAGCCGTTTCGCTTCGGCGTTGCTCTTGCTGCGGATAAGATAGAGAACCTCGGCATGCTCCTGAACGACATTCGGGGAAACCCCGCCCGTATCAAGGACTGCATAATGGACGCGTTCATAATCTGCCATATGTTCCCGAAGATAGTTCACGCCCACATTCATCAGTTCCACCGCGTCAAGGGCACTGCGGCCCTTTTCTGGAGAGGCTGCCGCGTGGGAAGCCTGACCGGTAAAGGTAAAGGCCGCCTGGATATTGGCTTGGTTACTGCCTGTTGCAACAGCATTCATCGTTGCCGGATGCCACGTAAAGGCAGCATCCACATCGTCAAAAAGGCCTTCCCTCGCCATATAGGCCTTCCCGCTTCCGCCTTCTTCGGCAGGACAGCCATAGACCCGCACCGTCCCCTTGTCAGGATGGGCTTTTAAATAATCCCGGAGCAAAAGACCAGCTCCAATGGCGGCCGTTCCCAAAAGACAGTGGCCGCAGCCGTGTCCGCACGAGGTCCCAGACCGTGGCTTTTTTTCTGCCACGTCAAGTTCTTGGCTAAGACCGGACAGGGCGTCATATTCGGCGAGGATGCCGATAATGGGATGCCCAGACCCAAATTCCGCTACATAGGAGGTTTTCATGCCAGCAAGACCTTCTTTTACGGTAAAGCCTTCCTGACGCAGAAAATCCGTCATGGCCTTAGCCGATTTTGTCTCGGCAAATTTCAGTTCAGCCGCGTCCCAGATCACGGCATTGAGGGCCTTTAGTTTTTCCTCGTAGTTATGGGGAAGATATGCTGTCTGTTCCATGCTGCTACCTCTTTTCCTTGTTATGATCTCCGGGCATCAAGGGCCGACAGCAGCCGCTCCCGGGCAAGTTCATAACAGGCATTGACATAATCACGGCCCGTCTTGCTCACAAGTTTGTAGCCAATAAGGGCCGCCGTCGCCTGCCCCACAACGGGAACGACTTTGAGAAAGGTCCGGGCCACGAGCTGCCGACCTGCATTCTTTAGGATAAGATTGATGCCTTCCCTGCTCATGCCGCCTAGGACAAGGCGTTTATCCTTATCAGACACTTTTTTGCTTGACGCAATGATTTCTTCCGTAATGCCAAAGGTCTCCCGAATGTTGTTATAAAGCTGATACAAGATCATAAAATCCACAGCCGCATCAACAGCGATGATAGGATTGAGTCCATTATACGCAGAATAAGTAGCACTGCGCTTGACAAAAGTCATGGCCGCCGCCTTTTTGGCCTCAAGCTGTTCCTTTGTCCGCGCTTCAGCTGTCAGGATATATTTTTCTCTCCGAGCTTCATTCATCTTGCTCATGATGACATCATTCAGGACATCGATGCCCACCGGCCGATCCTTACGGGCCGACACAAAAACCAGATCGATATCCCGCGTACCCAGCTGCGTTTCCACATCACGGCGGATAACGGCCTCACACTCTTCCAAGGTCCGGCCTTCCTCATAGATCAAGTCAATTTTGCTGCGAACAAAGATGCAGGGCTTTTTCAGGGCTTCCAACATGCAGAATAGCCGTGTGTCAGCAGCCCGCAGCTTATCAGAAAAGACGCAGAGAAAAAGGTCGTATTGAAAAGGCCGGAACCGTTCGAGAAAAGCTTCTTCCGGGAATCCATCCGTTCCATAGCCAGGAAGATCGATAAACGTCACATCCCCATTTTCCACAACCACAGCGTCGGTCGTCGGTTCCATCAGTTCACCCGTCTTTACAGCCTCCCGTCCGCAGACGGCATTGATCAGGCTTGATTTCCCGCTTCCAGGTTGGCCAAAAAGGACAATGCGCACATTCTCCTCATCAATTTCTTTTTCAATTTTCTTGATATCTTCACGTTCTGTGCTCATGGGTCCCCCACTCGATTTCTGTCTGGAGCCGTCTGCGGGCATACTCGTAACAGATCCTGACATATTCTTTTCCAACATAATACATACTGCCCGCATTCATCAATGAAGCGGCAGCGGCCCCGGCAAGGGGAATAAATTTGGCTGCCTTCTCTCCGGCCCGTTTGCGTAAGAGGAGGCTCAGGCCCTTGGTCACGCGCTCGCCTGTAACCCCACCGGCCACTTTTTTTACAAGATTTACTCGGTTTCCTTCGATAGGAAGATCCCATTTCCCTAAGCCAAAATCCGTCCGGATTCCCTGATACATTTCCTTGAGGATACGCGCGTCAATAACAGCATCCATACCGACAACAGGATTAAGGCCGTTGGCGGCCGCCATGGCTGTATACTTACGCACCCGACGGTCTGCCGCCCGACGCTTCAAAAGAAGGGTATGCTCCGTATACGCTTTTGCATGACGGGCATACCGGTCTTTCAAAGCCGGCTCCAAATGATCCATGATGGCTTCCTGAAGATTCGGGATGCCTCGTTTTTGGGCATTGCCCCAATCCTTTCGGCAGCTCGTAAAATAAAGCGGAGCACAAGGTCCTACCTGATGACGGACATCTTTTTGGATTTCCTCTTCAAGACTTTTTAAGGACCGAAAAGGAGCATAAAGCCCATCGATCTTATTGCGCACAAAAAGGCAGACCCTGCCCAGCCGCTGGAGACGGGAAAAAAACTCTGTATCAGCCTCCGTAAGCTTGCCCGAAAAAATGCAGAGAAAAAGGTCGTATTGGAGGGGATCAAAATGGCTGAAATAGCCTTTTTTGGGAAAACGCGCCGTATCATAGCCAGGCAGGTCCACGTAGACAACACTTCCCGATTCGATGACTTGGGCCTCCTTGGTCGTATCCGTCCCGGTTCCAACCTTGGCTTTTTTCTCCCCTATCAGTTCATTGATAAGGGAACTTTTGCCGGCACCGGGCTGCCCAAAAAGGCAAATCCGAACTTTTTGTTCCTTTTCTTTCTGCCAGGCTTCCAAAAAACGAAAAGCAAGTTCACCATAGACATCATGGGGAATCTTGGAGGCAGGGGCAGTTGGTTTGACCGCGTCCGTGCGAAAAGAGGCAGCCTTTTTCTTATGGAACGGACCTGTAAAACGGCTCGCAAGGTCCATCAAATATGCTTTTCTAAGCTGGGAAAGCTTCATCTTTCCACCGTCCTTTGCGTGCTATGGGCCCCAGGCCCAATGGGATGTTCCAAATTGGGATAGATTATCTTTTATTATAGCATAAGCAGGGCACTTCCTGCGGAAACTTCCCCCGATTCCCATCCTACTTTGAGACTCAAGGTTTAGGGACAAAAATTTGGACAGCCCCCGGTCTTGAAGGAAAAGAGGCAGCCTGACGCTGGGGCGTGCCGCTGTAGGGACGGGGCTGGCGCACCAAAAATGGCTGCTTTTCCTCGGGCCCCACAGCCGTAGGAAGGTGGGCGCTTTGGGGCGGGAGGAGGGGCCGTACCGTGCGAAAGACAGGGGTCCTCCTGCGCATGATGCCATAAATAGGACGATAAAATCCAGTTTCAGGCGCCAACAGTCCCTGCGGCTGATTGCGCAGCCGGATGGTCCAAAGGGGCGGGTCATCATAAAAAGAAGGACGCTCTACCGTAAGGGGCATGAGATCTTCCCTGTAAAGCGGCAGGGATCCGTATTTTGTAAGAATTTTCGCCGCACTTACGTTCCCGTTGCTGAAAAAAAGCAGGGAAATCGTCAAAAGGCTCCCTCCAAGCCACCTGATCCACAGTCTTTGTTTTTCCATGTTTCTCACCTCATTTTCTGTTGGGGCCATTCCCCAAAAAAAGAAAGAAGGAACCCTGATTCCCCAGAGTTCCCCTATAAGTTATATTTTATCAAAAGAACGGAGCGGAGGAAAGGGGCCTTTCCCTAAGCGTAAAATGTTTCTTGATAGGGTATACATAATACTTGCAAAATAAAGGAGAGCCCCCTATTGTTAAGATAGTGTTGACGGCACGAATATCAGGACAAGGGAAGATCTCCCATAGAATGGATTATATCAGATGTCATCAAAATAATAAAAAAGGAGGGTAAGAACAAAATTGGGATGAAGGAAGGTCCTCTGGGCCTTCCTTCTAAACACCATGATTGCCATTATTGTCCTTTTCCCAAATCGGTCATAAAAGACCTACTTATGATATAATAAGACTGTTTCTCATCCTTAAAAGAGCTCCGATTGGTTCACTGCTGGCTTTCGCCGCTCTTTATGGAAGGGCAGGAGCACGTCCCAAGACCAATGGTCAAGAACATATGGAGGAACAAATTTACAGCCTTGACGGGATTTTTCTGTCATCTGCCGATTCAGGATTTTCTGTTAGAGGGGCAGATGCTGCGAAGGGTTACCATCTTTATTTGGTTTTGCAGATCTGGTGCCTTACTCGTTCTCATGTGATATCACCGAGTTTGCTGTAATCATTATTTTACTGGAAATCTATTTATTTTGGAAAGTGAGGTGAATGGGGCATTTCTCCCCGACCTAAAAAGCCGGGGTATCCTGCCCCACATCGAAATGAAAAAAATCCTCTTTTTGACGACAGGCGGCACCATTTCCTGCGTTGCCACGGAAGATGGCCTGGAGCCTACCCTTTCCGGCAATGACATCCTTACATCCGTCCCTGAGCTGCGCACGCTTGGAGAAATTACCGTAAAAGACCTGACCAAGATCGATTCCAGCAATGTGGTCCCGCAAGACTGGAGCAGCTGGGCGACCCTTATTGGGGATAACTATACGGAATATGATGGCTTCGTCCTTACCCATGGAACGGATACCATGGCCTACACAGCCTCTGCGCTCTCCTACATGCTTGTAAATCTGGGAAAACCAGTCGTCCTCACCGGCTCACAAGTACCTTTGTCACTATCCAACTCCGATGCCCGCAGCAACTTGGAACTGGCCTTTACCATCGCGTCAAGCGGCCTTCCCGGCGTATTTGTCGCCTTTGGCAATAAAGTCATCAAAGGCGACTGCTGCAAAAAAATCTTTACCCGCAATTTCAATGCTTTTGAGAGCGTCAATGAAGCACCGGTTCTCTTTTTTGATAAAAACGGCATTAAAAAGAACCTCCCCGACCGACGGAATGTGGGAGGGTTCCGTGTTGAAAGCAAGATGGAAGAAAAAGTCATGGCACTTACGGTCACGCCTGGACTCAAACCTGACATCATCGACTATGCGGTCCAACGCGGCTACAAGGGCATCGTCCTTGAATGCTATGGCGCGGGCGGCGTCAATACAGGCCGGGATAACCTCCTGCCCGCCATCCGCCGAGCCATCAAGGCCGGAGTACGTATGGTCTGTGTCTCCCAGTGCCTTTTTGATGGAGTTGACCTGTCCCTTTATCCCATGGGGATCCTCGCCGCCCAAGCAGGGGTCGAATCAGGCGGTCCCATGACCTTGGAAGCAGCCGTCACCAAACTTATGTGGAGCCTTGCCAATCCGGCCCTAGAGAAAAACTGAAGGTAAGGTCTAGCAACCACAGGGGAAAGCCAGTCTTTCCCCTGTATTTTCTTTCCTATTTACGTTAACCTTATTTATTAAAATGGTATACATATTTTTTGATTGGGGCTATACTACTCCTATCCTATCGACCTAAGGAGGGTTCCCCATTGCAATCCACATATTCTCATGCTCCCCTTGCCAGCTCCTCTGGAGCACGCCTTCGGCACCGCGTCGAAAAAAGGCTCCGCACCCTGCACGCAGCCGGTCTTGCGCGGACCATCACAGACCTTGACATGATTGGTCCCGTTACGGCAAGAAGCCGCAGCGGCCAGATCTACACCGTCTTTTCAAGCAACAATTATCTCGGCTTGACCCACCATCCAAAAGTACTGCAGGCCGCGGCTGACGCCTTGATAAAAGGGGGAACGTCCTCCACGGGATCGCGCCTCATTTCAGGAGGAATCGCCCGAGGAAGTGACCTTGAAAAAAAACTTGCCCGCTTCAAAGGCTGTGAAGCAGCGCTTCTTTTCAATACCGGCTACCTGGCGAACTTAGGCGCCCTCTACACACTTCTCAAAAAAGGTGACCTTGTTTTCAGTGATGAGCTGAACCATGCCAGCATCATCGATGGCTGCCGGATCAGCGGCGCCGAGGTCATCGTCTATCGTCATAATGATATGACGGACCTGGAACAAAAGCTAGCTACCTACGCCAGCAATCAAACAGCTGTCAAACTCATTGTTACAGACGGCGTTTTCAGTATGGATGGCGACCTTTGCAGGCTGCCGGAACTGGCAGCGCTCAAAAATCGATATGGAACGCTCCTGATGGTGGACGACGCCCACGCAGAAGGCGTCATTGGACCTGGTGGAAGAGGAACGGAAGCCTATTTTGGTCTTCAAGGCACCATCGATATCCAAACAGGGACTCTCAGTAAAAGCCTCGCCTCAGAAGGAGGCTATGTGGCTTCCTCCAAGGAAATCATTGCCTACCTTACTTGCCGCGCCAGGCCCTTTGTTTTTAGCACCTTCATCAGCCCCCATGATACAGCGGCGGCTTATGCCGCACTCCAAGTCCTTCAGGAAGAAGGGCCCATCCTCATGAAAACACTGCGCGAACACACAAGGTTCATGCGGGAGGGACTCCACACCTTGAAGCTCCCCGTTCTTCCAGGAATAACGCCCCTGATTCCCATTATAGTTGGGTCTGTAGAAAGAGCAGCCGCCATTGATGCCTTTCTCAAGGAAAGAGGCATCCTGCTATCTGCTATCCGACCGCCGTCTGTTCCCATGGGTACCGCCAGGCTGCGTCTCACGCTTTCAGCAGCCCACACAAAGCCTCAGCTTCAGCAGGTTCTTTCCCTTCTCAAAGAAGCTTGGCAGCAAATTCCATAAACAAGGCTCCGCTAAAAAGGATCTTTTTTAGCGGAGCCCTATTCATAAGAAAAAAGCATATACAGGATATTTTCATTACTGCAGCCACGTGTCGCCGGCTTTGCCCCATCCCAGTAAGAAGAGAATGAGTTTTTTCATGATGAGGACCTTCTTTCTTCATAACCCCCGTTCAGCAAGTTCCCCACCGTCTGATTCCGGCCTGCCTTCGATTTACGTTAAAGCAGCCAAAGTTTTTTCATATTGCGCATCCGACACTTCCTCAAGCCACTCATTGGATGTATTGACGCCTTCGGGATCCATGGCCAGATGGCTGAACCAGGCATCGGCCACGGCACCATGCCAGTGCTTGACCCCCGCTGGAATGTGAACGACCGATCCTGGCAGCATGAGGACGGGTTTCTTCCCCCAAGCTTGATAGATACCTTTTCCGCCGACACAGATGAGAAGCTGGCCCCCTCCTTTATCGGCGTGGTGGATATGCCAGTTATTCCGGCATTTAGGTTCAAAGGTCACATTGTAAATGGGAACCTGTTCCGTCGAAACAGGGGCCAGATAGCTTTGCCCCTTGAAATATTTGGCATAGGCGTCATTTGGCCCACCAATCGGAAACATGAGCTCTTGAGCAAACCGCTCCTTTTCAGTAAGGGCGGGAGCCGCATCTTTCCATACAGCCCCAGCAAGTCCAAAAGCAGCCCAGGCCTTGGGCCAGCCCGCATAAAAGCCAACCTGGGTCAAGATACCGGCGATTTCCGCTTTGCTGACACCATGATTCTTGGCATTTTGGAGATGGTAAGACAAGGATCCATCCGTTATCCCCATGGACACAAGGCTCGTCACCGTAATAATGCAGCGCGTTTTGACATCCACACTGGGGTCGTTCCACACCTTGCCAAAAAGAAAATCATCATTGGCCTCGGCAAAAAGCGGGGCAAAATCCCCTAATTGGGTCCGTCCAGCAGTCTGGACAATCTTTTTCTCCATATAGATTCAACTCCTTATTGATTACGCAGTCCTTTGCACAGATATCGCTGCCTTTGAGTATAAAGAGATTGAATACCCATTTCCAATACTTCTTTTTCATCCTTGCCCATGCTCCAAAAGCATAGGCAAGGAGATGGTGCTCATTACCCTTGAGGCATCAGGAAAAAAGCTTTTCCACAATGCCCTTTTGATGAACCTTGCTGTGGAGGATTTCCCCAGTCTGTGCGTTTAGAAGGAACTCATAACTCATATTTCCTTGATCCACTCTGGCTTCGTAGAATACAGGACGATGGGAACCCATCGGTCCTGCCATAGGCTGCATGCCTTGAGGAGGAAGTGCCTTGTTTTGTGCAGTCGGTGCAGCAAAATCAGCAGGATTGCCGCCCGTAGGAGCGGGGGCCTGATCAGATGCCTTATTGGGGCCTTCCTGAGGGGTCAATTGAGGCGTCCTTGGGTCCTCCCCTCCCCTTACACGGTCACGATTGTCATGATCTTTTTTGAAGAACTTGCGGTCATGATCCCTTTTTTCTTTATCTTTATGCTCTTTGTGCTCCCGCAAATCAGGTTTTGCCTCTGCAAGGCGCAGTCCTTTCAGCGTAACGCTCCCTTCATCAGTACCGAGCAGGCTCGCAATCTTACCGAGCACTTCATCACTTGAAAGAAGGGGTTCATTTCGCTCCACTGCCAGTTTTTGGGCAAGTTCCACTTTGGCAGCAGCTTCCGCCTGCCGACGGTCAAAACGCATCTTTTTCAAGGTCACCTTTCCTGCTCCCGCAGCTACAGCAACAAGAACAACCACGGCTGCCCCTTTCTTAAGGTTGCGGGGTGAAAACCCTTTTTTGCAAAGGGCGGTCATTTTCTTTGACACACATTCCCATTTTTCAATTTTTTTCTCATCCATGATAAGATTCCTCCCTTTTTCCGGATAAGGTAACGGGATCTGCCCGTTTTATTGAATCCGTGTTGTTGAACCTTATCATAGAGGGAACGCATGAAGTCCCTATGAAAGAAACTTGAACATCTTATTACATGTCATAAAAATTTTAAAAACAAATGAAAAGGGCTGTGAAACGATGGAAAGCTCATACAGCTTCACAGCCCCTTAAGGCACAAGGCGTTATTTTCCACGAACGATTTGATTGGCAGCCGCTTTGGTCAGCGCGCTCTGGGAATGATAGGAATAGGTATAGATGCCATCTTCCCAAGTAAGGGTCCGGTAGGCATCTTTATCACCGCGGCCGCGGATTTTATAGGAACCATCGATCCAATGGGTATCAACGGCATACTTGGTGTAATCCCCACTGATATCACCAGCCGATCCCTTTTGTGTCCTGTACAGGGATCCATCTGCATAGTTGATCTGGGCAAGGCCATCCGAAAAGAGATACATGCCGGCAACCTTTTTATTTTTCAAAGAAGCCGGTACCTTAATCGTATGCCCCACCTTCTTTTCCATTTCGGTCAGGGAGCTGTATTCCACCATGGGATTGGGGGCTTGTGTTTGGCTTTTTTCAGCAGCGGCTTCTGTTAACAGACGTGCCGCATCCTGAAGCTGGGATTTTTGTACGGTAATGGAAATCGTTTTGCCTTCAATCTTTACCTCATTGAAAAAGACACCAAAAAGGGACACAGGAACGTATGTCACGCCCTCAACGACCTGGGGCGCATTCGTAAATTTATACGCGGCATCAAGGTTTATAACTTTAAGCTTGCCTTTTCTCTGATAGAGGGTTTCACCGGGACGAAATTCCATGGACGCAATACTCATATCCAGTTTTGAAGATGCCGTTTCTGGATTCCAGGAAACAGTATACCCCAATGCTTCTGCCACAAGACGCAGTGGAACCATGGTTTCCTTTTGACGCACAAGAACTGGCGTTGGCAATGAGGCGGCATCAAGGGTCTTGCCGTTTACAATGAGGACATGGTCTTTCTGGAAGACGCCAACCTCCTCCTTCGGACTGCTTTTTACTACAGCT
Organism: Acidaminococcus sp. BV3L6; assembly: GCF_000468835.1. Taxonomy (NCBI): domain Bacteria; kingdom Bacillati; phylum Bacillota; class Negativicutes; order Acidaminococcales; family Acidaminococcaceae; genus Acidaminococcus; species Acidaminococcus sp. BV3L6. Next base: position 89,361 of record NZ_AWUR01000047.1, read on the forward strand.
GCCGGAGCCGCGTCTTTAGACGCGCTAGGGGAAGCGGCGGCGGCAAAGCTAAGGGAAGGAGCGGCAAGAAAGCCGCAAAGAACAAGGGCTGTCAGTCTTTGATTCATAGCAATTCCTTCTTTCTATCGTAACGATGTTCTCTTTTCATTGTACCACAAAGAATAGACAATGCAGGGATAAATCGCTTCCTTCGTCTGCCGCTCAGCGGTTTGTCCTAAGCATCTATCCTTTCAAGATCAGCCCTTATCAGAGGCAAACACATCCCGGATCATGACTTCCAGTTGACGGATATAAAGCGGTTGATCTGCCTCACGGTGCGTGACAAGATCAAGACGCAAGGTTTCTGTCAGCTCCTTGATGGCAAGAATACGCAGGGGATTTCCCGCTGTTTCCGCTCCGTGGAAACGGGCCATTTCGACAAGACTTTCCGCCAGGTACATCCCTACAAGCCCCGTCCCGCAAAGCCGGATCTGCGCATTGGAATCGCTGACCCTCACAAGCGTATCCTGAACGAGGTTCCGCTTTTTTTCATAACGCTCCACAACGGTGACAAGGGTACTTGCTTCCGCATTCTGTACGAGAGGGAGCGTATCATACTCCTTCATGTCGATGATGCCGGTCCGCAGTGTCTTGGGATAAGCGCCTGGACTTTTGGCGTGGGCTTTAAGGTAGGAATCCGTTGCAAGGAAAAAAACCTTCTCTTCCTTTAACGGGGTGAAGACAAGATCCCTGTCCACGGGACAATTGACGCCTACCAGAAAGTCAATTTTCCCATCAAGAAGGCGACGAGCTTGGTTTTTCACATCATCAATGACCACCTTCAGCGTCACATGAGGAAATTTTCGATGGTATGCTTCATACAAACGCGGCAGAAAGAACTGGACACGCCCGGCATTCATGCCAAGGGTCACTTCCCCCTGCGTCCCTTCCCGAATGGCTTCGATATTTTCCCGGCAGGATCGCTCAATCAATTCAATGCGGCGCAGGGAGCGATAAAGAACCTTACCGGCAGGGGTCAGCGCCATGTAAGGGACTCGTTCAAAAAGGGGCGCCCCCATTCGTATTTCCAGTTTCTTGATATGGGCACTCAAGCACTGCTGAGTCACATAGGCCCGTTTAGCGGCACGGGTAAAGTTCAGTTCCTCCGCGGCAAGGAGAAACATTTCCGAGTCCGTATCCAATCACATCACCTCCAAGATGAGGTTATTATATCACAAATAAATAATTGTGATGCTCTATATATTTCCTTTTAATCTATTGTAGAATCTCCTCTTTCATGGTAGAGTATGACCATCAAAGGAACCGCGACTTCCTTTGATGCCATGTATGGAGATCACGAGAGTGGAAGGGCCTCCACGATTATCTTCTCTCTTGTGCACTGCATGAGTGAACCCCCTTTCAACATTTTCCTTTTCTAATGACAAAGAACCCCTGCGCAGCGGCGTGCGCAGGGGTTCTTTGTCATTACCGGCGAAAACGGTAACCGGCACCCCAAACCGTTTCAATATAGTACGGTTTGGATGAATCCTCCTCAATCTTTTCCCGGATTCGATTGATATGAACGGAGACAGTAGAGGTATCACCCAAGGAATCTTCGCCCCATACCCGCTCAAAGAGCGTATCCTTGCTGAATACGATGCCTGGATTCTTGGCAAGAAAAGCAAGCAGTTCAAATTCTTTGTTGGGAAGAAGGATTTCTTTATCCTGTAAAAAGACCTGATGTGAAGATAAGTCT